>JAPCJS010000182.1 GCA_027886825.1 Nitrososphaerota archaeon | reverse complement strand
GATCCCATCGCGCTTTCTTCTTTCGCTGGTAAGGTATTCTATCTCACCCGGGAGGAACACCTTCTCTTTGCCATCCGGTTGCGCGGACGCCTTGATCATATCCGTCAACCTGCCGACGTCCCCGAGGTAGTCCTTGTATCTTCTGTTCTGTTTGATGTCTATCGCCTGGACGTAGAGGCCGCCCTGGGAATTGCTGAATTTCAACTCCCGCGAGAGCCTTCCTCCAGATAGAGCCGAGGAGAACATCTCGACCATGAGCATCAACGCGTAGCCCTTGTGTCCGCCGAAGGGGAGCAGTGCGTTCACCTTCTCGGGGTCGGTCGTGGGGTTCCCTTCGCTGTCGACCGCCCACCCTGCCGGGATCTGTTTACCCTCCATCCTGGCCAGCTGGATCTTCATTCCGGCGGCGGCTGATGTCGCTCCATCGAACGCGATCGGGAACCGGGCATGCGGGAAGGCAAAACAGATCGGGTTAGTTCCGAAGACCTTCTCGCGCCCTCCCAGCGGCGCCACCCCGGCGTTCGAGTTGGTGAAGAGGAGTGCGGCCATCTTCTTCTCTGTGATCATCATCCCATACTGGGCCAACATTGCGCAGTGCGACATGTTCACCACCCACACCGCCCCGATCCCGTTCTTTGATGCGAGGGCGATCGCGTCCCTCGTCGCACGCACCGCCACGTACTGTCCGGCCCCGAAATCTCCATCCAGGATCTCCGTGGCGTTGTTCAACTTCAGGCGTCTGATCCTCGGATTGGTCTTGATCTCACCCGACTTTATCGCATCGATGTAGCGTTCGGTGAGGACGACACCGTGGGTGTCCACGCCTCTGAGGCTCGCGGTAACCAACTGGTCGACGACGGCATCGGCGTGCGTCTTCTTCAGGCCCGCCTTCACGAAAAAGCGAGTGAGGAGAGACCTCAGAGCCTCCGAATCGATCAGTCCTTCGATGTATTCTTGATCAGCTTGCGCCGGCATGAGCAGATGCAAACGACGCAGGGTTAATGAGATTTTTATCCCTATCCATCGATTCCGGCAGGAGTTCCCAAGCGAGGAGAGCAGATGGAAAGCAAATATCTGAGTTCTCTTCTCCGCCATGAGGCGGAAAGTGAAGAACAGACTCAAGCGGATGCTGAAACAGGGTAAGCTCGCAATAGGCACCGAACTGACGATAGCTCATCCAGACATCGCAGAGGCGATAGGTCGTCTGGGCTACGACTGGGTCATGATAGACACCGAACACGCGCCGCTCGACCCCGGGATGGTCCAGAACCTCCTCCAGGCGATGAGCGCCTCCAAGTCCGTCCCCATAGCAAGAGTGACCTGGAACAACATGGTCCTCATCAAGAGGCTGCTGGATATTGGGATGTACGGAATCATCGTACCATGGGTGAACACCGGTGAGGAGGCCACGATGGCGGTCCGATCGATGAGGTATCCTCCTCTCGGTGTAAGGGGCTACGGTCCGAGAAGAGCGGCCATGGGAGATCCAGATTATGTCAGGACCGCAAACAGGGAGCTGTTTCTCGGCGTGCAGATAGAGACGCAGAGGGCCGTCGACAACATCGACGAGATACTCTCCGTCGAGGGAGTAGATGCGGCGTTGATTGGTCCAGCGGACCTGTCCTTGTCCATGGGCATACTAGGGCAGTTCGATGACGGGCGTTTCGTTGGGGCGCTCGAGAAGGTGATCGAGTCGTGCAGGGCTCACGGAGTGACTCCGGGCATGCTGGGGACCGACGATGTCGGAAAGAGGGCGAGACAAGGGTTCAGGATGTTCTGCAGACGCAACGACATCAGTCACATCCGGGAAGGAGCAGAGCAATCACTCGCAGAGTCGAGACAAGCGGTGGCGAGCAATCGATGAAGAATCGACTCAAAGGGATGCTGAGAGAGGGCAAGGTCGCCCTGGGGGTTACCATCACCATCGGACATCCGGACGTGTCTGAGGTCCTCGGTCGTGTCGGCTATGACTGGATCTTGATCGATACGGAACACGCTCCTCTCGAACCGGCAACCGTCCAGAACCTCCTCCAGGCGATGAGCGCCTCCAACTCTGTGCCTCTGGTACGCGTTCCGTGGAACGACATGGTCCTGATCAAGAGGGTACTCGACATCGGCGCATTCGGCATCATCGTCCCGTGGGTGAACACCAGGGAGGAGGCTGAAAGGGCGGTCAAGGCGATCAGGTATCCCCCGCTGGGGGTCAGGGGATTCGGACCGAGAAGGGCCGGGATGCTCGACCCGGATTACGTCAAGACCGCCAACGGGGAGCTGTTTCTCGGCGTGCAGATAGAAACCCAGCAGGCGATCGATAACATCGACGAGATCCTGTCGGTCGAGGGTATCGACGCGGCCATAGTGGGTCCTGCGGACCTCTCTCTCAATCTTGGCATTCTCTTCCAGTACGGCGACAAGCGCTTCGTCGCCGCTATGAACAAGATAGTGCGGTCATGCCAGAAGCACCACGTAGTCGCTGGGATGCTGGCGGTGGATGACATCGGGAAACGTGCGAAGCAGGGCTTCACTCTGCTCAACAAGACGGGGGACCTGGGGCTCCTGATCAATACGGCCACCCGTTCTCTGTCCGAATCGAGGCAGGCGATGGCCGAGGCCACGAAGAAGACAGGACAGGTTCCCTTGGAGAAGCGGGCGCCGGGCAAGAGCAAGAACTCCGGTCGCAGAAACTCCGAGACGTCCGGAAGGAGCTACTCATAGTCCCGATAACGACTAAATATGACAGAGTTTGGAGTGAACGAGAATGGACCTAGCAATCGGCGAAGGCTTCATGTTCAGGGAAATGCCGTTCGAAAAGTCACTGAGGGAGATCTCGAAGGTGGGGTTCGAATCGCTCGAACTGTTGTGGGGGACCCGCTATGACGCGAAGAGCACGGACGACCAGATCAAGGGAATCAAGAAGTCGGTCGATAAGCACGGACTCAACGTCGCGGCCCTCCTTGGAGGAGGTGCGCTGGCATCCCTCGACGCGAAGGTCAGAGGACAGGCGGTTGACACTGTCAAGAGACAGATAGAGATCGCCCAGATCCTTGACTGCCAGATGATAACCGCCGAGATGAGCGGCGGGAACTCAAAGCAGCGCGAGGAATGCATCGTTGCCTTCAAGGACTCGATCCGCGAGATCCTCCCCTCGCTCGAGAAAGCTGACATCTCCATGTCCTTCGAGCCTCATCCGGGCGATTTCATCGAGGAATCGAACATGGGTGCGGACGTCCTCAGGAGCATCAAGAGCAAGCGCATCGGTTATCTCTACTGCTGCCCACACACCTTCGTCCTGGGTAAGGACCCGGAGACGATGATAAAATATGTCGGTGATCTCTTGAACTTCGTGCACGTCGCTGACACCCACAAGATGGAGAGGATCATAGTTTCGTTGGCCCCTCGTGGCTTCGCATCTCTGGCGGGGGTACCGGAGTTCGAGGGGCTGAAGGCCCACGAGCATCTGACTCCTGGGCACGGCGAGGTCCCCTTCGACAGCGTATTCAGAGGGCTCAGGAAAGTGGACTTCGATGGCATCATCAGCTGCGTCCCCTTCACCCTGGACGACCCAGTTGGGGCGGCGAGGGAATCGCTCAAGATCGTAAAGAAGCACCTGAAAGGTAAGCGTTAGATGACCTTCAGACTGGGCTGCTGCCTCGTCCAGTTCAACTTCGCCGGGTACGACTTTGAAGACGCCCTCGGGATAATTCACAGCATAGGGTTTGAGGGCGTCGAGACATACGTTCCGCGGGCGGTGCTTTCCAAGGGGAAGACCCACCTGCGCGAACTCCTCTCTCGAAACGAACTCGAGCCCGAGAAGTTCGTACTCGGTGGGTACGGAATAGATGCAAAGGTAGGCAACCTTGCAGAACAGGATTCTTCACGGGCCAGGGCGAATCAGAGAAACTTCAAGAAGAACCTCCTGATAGCATATGAAAATGGATTCCCGGCCACGGTGATCTTCACAGGGCCCCGCCCAAAGGACTTGTCAGTCGCAGATGCCCTGAAACTCGCCGCCGAGAATCTTTCTCCGGTCGCCGATTTCGCGAAAGACCACGGGATAGAGATTCTGGTCGAGACGCACAAGGGCGCCCTGGCTCACGACTCGGCATCGCTCCTTCGTCTGAGGAAGCTCGCAGCATCGGACAATATCTATGCGAACGTGGATCCGAGCAACTACTGGAACGACGGGAAGGACGTTGTGGAGGCCGTGACTCGACTCGGCCCGCTCGTGAGAGGGGTGCACGTAAAGGACGCGATCAAGGTGGACGGGAAGGTCTACTGGGCGCCTTCCGGCAGCGGTGTAGTGGACTGGCTGGCGTTCCTGAAGGCACTGAAGGAGATCGGTTACGATGAGCGGTCGGGGTGGTTGAACATAGAATACGAGGCGGGCATCTCAGGAAAATTCGATAAGGACCCGGTCAAGGGATCAAAGGACGGATACGAGTACATCTCTTCGCTTGCGAGAGAAGTCTCAGGCACATAGCTCGACCTCCCAGAGCGCCTCCGCGGGTTCGCAGCGTGACAAGGACAGTGAGTCCCCAAGCTCGGGATGCCTGCCAGTCGGCAACAATCCCCCGTTCTTAATTTTCCACCGTCCACGCGCTTGAGAGAGAGCGTCGACCAGCGGCAACCATCCATTCGTTAGCAACGGACCTAGGGAGAGTGAGCGATTTTTCTCCCGACGAGGAGAGCGTGCTC
>JAPCJS010000124.1 GCA_027886825.1 Nitrososphaerota archaeon | reverse complement strand
CCGGTTTGGGGCCCCCAAACTCGGGCAGCTGCGGCATGATGATGTCGCCGGCCTGGATGAGGGCCGAGAGGTAGAGCCCGACCTGCCTCTCTCCGTAGATGGCCCTGAGCATGTTGTTGGTGACACCGCCGGAGAAGATCGTGGCCAGGCGCATCACCCTGATCTCCTGGCTCTGCTTGTAGACTATCGCTCGCTCCGGGTCGAGGCCCAGGGCGAGTATGTCGGCTACGTTCTGGATGGCGATCTTTGACGACTCGCTGAGCGACAGCCCGTTGTCGTTGTACGCCTCGACGTCGGCGATGGCATAGAAGACGGTGGCCTTGTCCGAGAGCGACTGGAAGTATATCATGTCGTCGGCCGTCATCTTCGTGCCCAGGTGGAAGACGCCCGTGGGCTTGATGCCGCTCATGACGGCGAACGGCTTGTTGTTCTCGACGGCGTCGAGTACCCGGCCCAGGTCTCTCTGACCAAAGTCTATCCCGCGCCTCATGTGCAGGCTGGGGTTCTTGAAGCGTGGAAGGACAGAGTCCATCCTCTCTATCCCGAACTCGGAATGCAGACGCTCGTAGTTGTCCACCGAGGTCTCGCCCCAGGGGTCCAGACGGTCGCTCTCCACAATCTGGAGGCCGAAAAGACGGATTAAATCCCTTTCCCGCTCGCGGGTCCACTCAGGAGCGCTTCAGGCGTCCCTCTTCGTCCAGCTCCCCGCTCCTTATCCGGGTGGAGGAGATGGGCCTGCCGTCTTCCGCTGCCGCCCATTCGATCGTGACGAGTGCAAGGGGCGGGAAACCCCTCTCCGCCCTCAGCCTGTTCGCTTGCTCCAGCCGCGGGGCGGTCTCGGGGCTCGCCACGAGGGCCTCGACCCCGCCGTCGACGATCCCGGGGCCGAAGTAGTCGTAGAGCTTGGCGATCGTATACCTCCTGCCGGGGAAGCTCGTCTCGATGTAGCGGCGGAGCTCCGCCTCCCTCGTGCCGTAATCGTGGTCGATCCTCTTTCCCACCCTTGCCACGAACTCGTCCGAGGTCAGGCCGATGATCACCTCGTCGCCCACCTGGAAGCTCTTCTCGAGGAGCCGTCGGTGGCCGGCGTGGATGTGGTCGAACGTTCCCCCGGTCGCGACCTTGGCGAACCTCAAGGCCCGTCCAGTCCCGGCTCAGGCCGAAGTTTCAAATAACAATCGCCACCGAGTTATCGGCGGAAAGCGGATAAAAGAGTTGGTGAGAACACGCGAATCCCAGAGCAGTACGTAAAGTCAGGGAAGATAGCGAGGGAGGTCAGAGAATGGATCCGGGGGAACGTACGCGCGGGCGCGGGCCTGCTCGAGGTGGCGGAGAAGGTGGAGTCGGAGATCGTCAGGAGGGGTGGCCAGCCGGCCTTCCCGACGGGGGTGGGCGTCAACGAGATCACAGCCCACTACGCGCCCCAGGAGGACGAGACGGGCGTGATCCAGGAGAGTGATGTGGTGAAGATAGACTATGGCGTCCACATCGACGGGTATGTCGCCGATACATCCATCACCCTGACCGAGAACCCCCAGTATCAATCGCTCCTCGAGGCGACAGAGAAGGCGCTGCAGGCGGCCATCGATGTCGTAAAGCACGACAGGAGGATAGGCGAGATAGGGAGGGCCATCGATTCCACGGCGAAGAGGGAGGGCTTCAGGCCCATAAGCAACCTCAGCGGGCACACCGTCCAGCAGTACATTGTCCACGCGGGGAAGAGCATACCGAACGTCTACGCCCCCAACCTGCCGATGCTGAAGAACGACGACGTCTTCGCCATCGAGCCCTTCCTGACTCTCGCCGATGCGGCGGGGTACATCGTCGAGGGGTCGCAGGAGAACATCTTCTCCCTCGTAGTCAGGAGGAAGACGGGGAACAAGGAGCTCGACGAGCTGATGGACCTCGTCTGGGACGCGAGGAAGACGCTCCCGTTCACGCCCCGCTGGTACAGCGGGAGGTACAAGGAAGGTCGGCTGCTGGCTCTGCTGAAGGAGCTTGAGAAGCGGCGGCTCGTCCGTTCCTACGGCACGCTGATCGAGGCATCCGGAAAGCCAGTGGCCCAGTTCGAGCACACGATGGCGATCGACGAGAAGGGCCTTGTGATCCTGACCTGACCTGACCTGACCTGACCTAGGACTTGGGCGGAGGCTCGGCGTAGATCAGCGTGATCTTCGTCGGGTTGCCGCACTTGGAGCACTTGCCGGCTTCCTTCGTGACGTAGTCGCCCACCTGGAACGCTCTCTTCGTCTTCGTTCCGTCGACCGGGCACTCCTCGATGGTGTAGACTAGGAACTTGGCCTTGCCGTCCTTCGACATCGAGTTCATCTACTGCCCGACTCCTAGTGTGTTGCCTATGCCGGCGAGCAGGACCTTGTCGCCCTCCTTGGTCTTCTCCTCGATCACACGGTTGATGAGGACCTGGACCTTGTCCGAGGCCTCGGCTATCTCCTTCCGCATCACCGTTATCGCCTCGAGTATGCTCTGCTTCACCAGGATCGCATACACGGGGACCTTGTGCGTGGAAGAGACTTCCTCGATCTTGAACTTGTCGACGCCTATGCCTCCGATGGCAGCCCCGACGCCCTCGGCTATCTCGCCCGTCTTCTCGCCCTCGAGCTTCAGGGCAGCGTCCACCATGATTATGGCGTTGAGCGGGACCTTCATCTCCTCCACCAACTTCTGGATCGCGACGCCGGGCTCTCCCACGTAACCCATCGGCCCCTCGGCCTTGAGGACGTACAGGGTCCTTCCCTTGTACTCGCCGACCGTCATTACTGTGTCCTTCCCGACGACCTGCTTGGGTAGGTTCTGCATGTAGCGCGAGGCGATCACGGGGCCTATCCCGTCTCCCACGGGCTGGCCGAGCTTGAATGTGTCAACAGCGTTCACGAGCGCGTCCGCCTCCTGGAGCACCATCGGCATTATCATCTGGAGCTGGAACAGAAGCATGTACGAGTTGGTCTTCTTGCCGAGGAGGTAGTAGTGCCTGACGACCTTGTGTATCTGGTTGAGCGCTGTGGCTATCTCGAGTATGTTCTCAGCGACGGAGATCTTCGTCGGGTCGAGGTTCGGGATTATCTGGCTGACCTCGGCTCGCACCCTGTCGTCCCTGGTGTTCGTGATGTGCTGCAGCTTCCCGACTATCCCGTTCGGGTCCATGTCGACGGGCATTATCGTAACGTAGTCCAGGAACTCGTCGATGCGCGCCGTAGGGTCTCCTGTGACCTTGCCCGAGTTTGCAAAGTAGTCGATGGCCTCCTTTCGCGACTTGTCCCTCATGATCTTCAGCCTGCCGAGCGCCCTGGAGATGTCGCCCGCGATGAGATACATCTGGAGCCTCTGTCCGTATATGAAGAAGACGAAGATAGATGCCAGCCAGACTACGTTGACGAGGCTGTTCACGTCGATTAGTTGAAGGGCTTGACCGGAAAGTAATGACACTGCTAATTACACTAAATGGCTGGTCCGCAAGCACCTAAACTTAAACGTTTTACAGAGTGAAAATCGTGAGAAAACCTGTGGTCGGTAGAGATGGGTGCCGGCACTTGGACTTCGCGAGAGCTCTCGCACCTCACTAACACCCAAGCGACGTGTGGTTTGACTTCTGGGTTCGGAAAGAGACCAGGTCGGACCCGCACGCTATGGCCGGCTGAGGACGCCAGCCGGATGCCGTTAGATTAACCTTTCGAATTTTTTTGGGCAAACGCATAAGAGCAGAAAGATTCCTCAGAGTGGACGTGCAGAGGAGACTCCTGGACATCCTGGCGTGTCCCATAGACAAGCACTATCCGCTTCAGCTGATCGAGCTCAGTGCCGAGGGTGAGAAGGTGATAAGCGGCGTGATTCTCTGCGACAAGTGCGGAAGGTTCTACCCGATAATCGACGAGATACCGGTCATGCTCCCGGACGAGCTGAGGAACAAGAAGGAGGACATCGAATTTTTGAGCCAGTGGAGGGCGCAGCTCCCGGCGAAGGTCGTCCAGGAAGCGCTTCCCCATAACCTTTCATAAAATACCTTACTAAAGATTCATATATGAATAACCACAAGCCAGAGGAGGCTTGTCTGTTTCAACCATAGACCCAAAACAGCTCAAGAAGATCAGGGTCCAGCTCGGGATAACGCAGTCTGAGCTGGCCCGCGCCGCCGGTGTGTCCCAGTCTCTGATAGCGAAGCTCGAGTCCGGTCTTGTCGATCCCTCGTTCAGCACGATGAGGTCGATATCGGAGGCTCTGAGGTCCCAGATCAGGATAGAGGGAAAGAAGGCCGCCGAGGTGATGTCCAAGCCGGTCATATCGGTCCAGTCGTCCGTCACGGTCTCCGACAGCGTCAGCGCGATGAAAAAGAGCGGGATATCCCAGCTCCCCGTCTACACGGGCACGAGGCTGGTGGGCTCCATAACCGAGAACCAGATAGTACAGCTCCTGAGCACCGTCGACGACTCGCGCAGCATCCTCAGCAAGCCGGTGTCGAGTTATCTCCAGCCGACGTTCCCCGTGGTCAGCGCAGATACGCCGGTGGAGGCGCTCTTCTCGCTCTTCAAGTTCGTCCCGGCCGTCCTCGTGGCCTCGGGGGACAAGATCGAGGGCGTCATCACCAAGATAGACATGCTCTCCGCTGAGGTCTGATAGCATGATCGTAGGACCCGTTGGTACCCGACTAGAGTTGCGCTCAAATCTACTGATGGAGTCGACCGTGGGACCGATTCGCACCGCCAATACTGAGACGCGAGCATCGTCGTGAAAGGTGGGTTTCCAACACACGACCCAAGTGACGAGGTCATCCTAGAAGCGGCCGGATATCATGGCCCATCGAAGCACACTGATGATGTGGTTTTCAAACCCGGATTAGTTTCTTGATCTTCCCGGTCTGAGTGAAGACGGGCTTCCAATCTTTGGTGGCGACCAGCTCAACCCGAACCGTCATTCCATTGATCTGTCGCACCCTATCCTCAATTCTTGTCGTCATCTCTTCGACCCGGTCGCTCTCAACTCTCAATTCCTCGTACTCTACTTTGAGTGTCACGGACTCGACTGGCATGCCCTTTGCAATCAATTGAATCTCGCCGGTGATGTCGGGTTTGAGGACTGATATCGCGTCTTGAATCGCAATTGGGAAGGCCTTTACCCCCTTGTACGCCAACATCTCGTCACTCCGGCCGCTTACGATGAATCTAAACCCGGTTCTGCCGCATCCACACCTATCCGTCCCCACAATCTTGACAGCGTCCCCCGACCTGTATCGTATCAGAGGCTGTCCCTCCTTCTGCAGGGTGGTGTAGACAAACTCCCCGACCTCGCCGTCGGCAATCTCCTTACGTTCCCCGGTGGTAGGGTCAATCAGCTCTATGAGAAGGTAGTCTGGCGCAAGGAGATGGAAGCCACTACGGTACTCACACTCGGATGCGAAGGCCGTGAGGACGTCTGACATGCCGTAAACGTCGACCGTCTTCAGACCCCACATGTTCTCGATTTCCTCCCGGTATGAGGGATTCTGGATCCCCGCCTCCCCAGAGATGATCGCAATCTTAAGACCAAGGTCCCGTGGTTCGATTCCCAATTCCTCCTTGACCAGAGGCGAGAGAATCCTGAGGTAGGATGGGGTGCAGTAGATTGCCCTCGCCCGGACATCCTTCATCGTCCTAACCAGTAGTTTGGAATTGCCAACCCCAAATGGCACTACCGCAACTCCGGCATGCTCGAAGAAAGTGATGTCACTGTACCCGCCCATGTACAGGCAGAAATTGAAGCAGTGCATTACCCTGTCTCCGGGTCTTATGCCTGCTGCCCACACACACCTCGCGCCGCTCACACAAAGAGCTCCGATGTCCTTCTCCGTCAGGGCTATGTAGAGGGGTCGCCCGGTCGTCCCCGCGGTTCTATGAATCCGCCTAACTTGGTTGGCCGGAACGGCCAGATAGTCTCCAAAGGGCGGGAAGCGCTCCTGGCTCAAGCGAAGCTCGTCCTTCGTGGTGAAAGGGAGTTTCGAGAGATCTCTTATACCCTTGATATGGTCCATAGCCATACCGCTTTCTTCAAACTTCCTCTTGTAGAAGTCTGAGCTCCGACCGACGTACGTCAGAAGGCTCCTCAGATTCTCCTCTTGAAGCCCTACGACCTCTTCCTTCGGCATCGTTTCGACGATTTCATTCCAGTATCTTTTCCCCAAGAAGACGTCTTCTCTGACATGGAAGACGACAGTGCCGGCTATTTAATGTCCTGTCACGTTATATATGCGGAACTCACCCAATTGAATCCGTGCGAACGGGGAGTTCACGAACGATCATCTACGAGAAATCAGGTCGCGTGGCCCGGGTCACTTTCAACAGGCCTGAGGTGCTAAATGCGATCAACTCGACAATGCTCAGCGAGCTTGAAGATGTTGTCCTGGATTTGAGAAATGATGAGGCCATTTCAATTGTCGTCCTTACCGGGAAGGGCCGCGCCTTCTGCGTGGGTCAAGATCTCAAAGAAAGCGGAAGACTGGATCGCGAAGCTTCACGGCGAGAAGCGCTTCGATACGCGACACTGGCCAGCGGGATCAGGAGCTTGGACATGGTAGTCATAGCTGCCGTGAACGGCTACGCACTCGCCGGTGGTTGCGAACTCGCCATGCTGGCCGATATCGTTGTGGCATCGGAGGATTCCAGTTTCGGCTATCCAGAGGCCAGGGTTGGCGTGCTGTCAGGCATGGGGAACTTCCACATCCTTCCCAGAGTCGTCGGAGAGAAGAAAGCGAAGGAACTCTTCCTGGTCGGAGAGCCGATCAAGGCCAAGGCAGCTGAGAGGTTTGGTATGGTGAACATCGTGGTCCCTGCACCAGAACTGAAGAGGAGTGTCGAAGGGCTGGTAAAGAAGATCCTGCGAAACGCACCGCTCTCGGTCAGGTACTCTAAGCTGGCCACCGACTATGGCACCGACTCGAATTTCTCTGCGACGGTCGCTTACGAAACTGAATTACTGATGGCCACCTTCCAGAGCGAAGATTACGCTGAAGGAGCCAAGGCTTTCGTGGAGAAGAGAAAGCCGAGATACAGAGGGAGATGACGTCCCTTCCTCATTCCGAGCGATGCCCGGCACCGTGTTATCCCTGACGAGTGGTGCGGCGGCGGGTCTTCGTCCCTGCCCCAAAAGCAAACTGCGGAAAGAGGTTCGAGCACGGGTTGCCTACTCTCTCCCTCCGCATTTGGAGGAAAGTAGGCATCGAGGGCGGACCCATCAGCTTCTCAAACCCGGCACTGAAGCGACTATGTGTCGCTTGAGAGCATATCGGAGCTCCAACGCCTTATCTCTCCGAGGTGGCCTTGTTCAGCCGGCATGGACAGTATCCGAGTGGGGCTCGTAGGGTTCGGCAGATTCGGCAAGATACACGCGAGTGCTCTCGCCTTGGTCGAAGACGTCGAGCT
>JAPCJS010000150.1 GCA_027886825.1 Nitrososphaerota archaeon | reverse complement strand
TTCTGGCTCATCTTCCATTTTCCTTCGATGCTCGTGATCGGCATCTCAAACCCGACTATGGTCTTGAGCTGCGCGGCGATGTAGGGTTTAGGGGCATCTCTGACCTCCCAGGGGTTCTCAGCCGTGGACTCGTGGTGTTTGGTAAGACTGGTCACAGCCGCCCTCAGCCGCTCTGCGTCCTCGAAGAAGGTGACAGGCCCGCGGACGTGTATAGCCGTGTAGTTCCAGGTGGGCACCACCATTCCGTTCTTCTTCTTCGTCTGGTACCATCTGGGGGTGATGTAAGCGTCTGGCCCGAGGAAGATCGCAAGGCCTTCGCTCCCTGAAGTCGTATCCCGTCACTGATGATTCCCCCGTGACACGTGCCCGTACAGTCTCCCGTTCCCTCCTGCGGAGAGGTCGAGCATCATCGGGACATGGCTGGCCAGGAGGCCCGAGGACGCGCTGGTGACGATTGTCCCGAAACTGAGCCTCTGCACCTCGGCCTGAAGGAACTCGAGTCTGTCCTCCTTGAACCAGCGCGGGTTGTACAAGCTTCGCCAGATTCGTTCCAGATGGATCTCGATTTTAAGGTTGGCGCCAGCTTTTCATCCCCGCCCATCGGTGCGCTCAACGCCCCGCCGTCGTGAACCTGTAGCGCATCTCGGGCGTCGGCTCCCAGCCGAGCTTCTCGTAGAGTCCCCTTCCCGCTGCGGTCGCGTGGAGCAACATCCACGGGTACCCCCTGTCGCGGCTCCACTTCATGGTCTCCTTCACGATCAGGGTTGCGAGACCCCGGCCTCGATAGGCCGGCTCGGTGTAGAGGGACATGAGGTAAGGTATCCTGCCGCCCCGGAAGTTGACGCGAGGGGGAGTCTCCCTGAGCCAGATGGCGCCGCCGGCTGCAACCTCCCCTTCTCCGGTCTCGACCAGAAAGCAGAACATGCGCCGTCCCTTCATCTCCTGGCGCACGAAACGCGCATATGCTCTGTCCATGGTAGCGAGCTGCCGCGGGGTCGCGGGTGCCATCTCGGCGAGCATGGCGTGGCGGTGGTGGACCAGCGCGGGTAGGTCGCGGATGGAAGCGCGTCGTATGCGAAACCCAGGCATTGTACGGTCGACGGGTCTCCGCTGACTGGGACTAGATTAAGAGTCCTGGTGGGCGGTTGCGGTTGACGTTCCGGTAAGCTAGGGAGAGCACAGGACGCGGGTCTTGTCCGAACGAGAGAAGGTTGAGCGAAAGCGGACCCGGTACCAGGCGGGACCATGCAGGCGAGACTGAATCAGATAACGTTTGTGCCTTTGTCAATTGGCCCTATTTGAGTAGGGAATATCCTATCTCCCGAAGGCCAACTTCAAAACTCGACCTCCTATCGCCGCGCCGGCGAGAAGCGCTACTAAGAACATGATGATGCCGACGCTCCCCAGAACGGAATGGCTCGCGTTCAAAATCGATGCCGAGATCGACAGAAAGACGCCGATAATCGAAACAAGAAGACTGCGTAGGCCAAAATTATTGGGATGGGTCGAAGAAATCGAGGGTTCCGTAGGCCCAGTACGACCAATGAATCCGTGATTCCGGCGAACCCCATTATGGAGAGTATGGTCTCAAGTTCAGACGGTCCGAGCGCGGTGACAAGAGCAGTGCCAGCCACGATGAAAGCAATCCCAATTGCTAGGACTGTGAGAAATCCCCGCACGTGAGTTTGGAATTGCGGAACGCTGACGTTCTTGCCCGGTAATCTGGAACTCACGTAAGCAGCAAGTTCGTCTCTTTGAGACGCTTGAAACCTTATGCTGATTCTTTCTCTACTGACAAGATGAAGAGTTAGCAATCGCTCATAGAGTTGGACGTCTTCGACTTGGTCCCACTTCACGATTCTGCCGGCCGAAGACGCCATCGCTTCATCGATGGTCAGATTAGGCAAGCGCGATAGCTTCTTGAGAGATGCGGACCCTAGGGCAAACTGCGCGGCGTAGTATGCACCGAAGAGCGTGATTAGCACCAAGAAATCCTTCAGAGCAAAGGATAGCGCTACATTTGCTATGAGCTCGCCAGCCACGCCAGCTGTGAGGAAGCCGATTGCCGCTGATACTGCAACGACGAATTTAACGCTGTATCCTTTGAAAATATCAATACTATCATCATTGAGCCAGGTCTGAGTGTGATAAGAGTCATTTAGTACAATCTTGTTCAATCGACAGCATATCAAGAGCTTGTGGAAGTTTTAGGTTTAGCGGAGTTCGCTGCGTGTTGGGCTCTTGCAGAGTATTGCGCCCCCCAACTATGGACACCTCGAAAAGAGGTTGCTCATAGCCCCGATCTGACGACATCCAGGTTCCCCTGTAGAGGCACCATAATCCTAGTCTCACCACAAGCAACCTCGCTCATGAGGCTGAACGTCACTGTCATCGTCGGTGCGTTAGTCTTCATCTTCGGTGATTCATCAAGGGATGGAACTATCCCAGAGTGGAGGGGGAGGCAGAGTCTACGGAAGCGTCTTTCGTGGGAGCCGTGCTCATTGTCTTCGGACTTGTCATCATGCAGTTCGGCTCAAGGCCAAAGAGATTCAGCAAGCGGAAGTAGATATCTGGAAGGCCGAGAAATTGGGAGCCCAATTCCACCCGAGGCAGCTCTATGCAAGCTCCAGGACTTTATACAGCGCTGATCGTCGTGCAGCGAAGTCAACAGATCCGTCCTTGGACTGCTTTTTAACAGGCATTTGCATTTCAAGCTCCAATCGCACCCATGCTCACTGTCGACGCGGTCCTTGCATCCACCGCCACGCTTCTCGATACTGTAAGTACGGCCTGGTTTGTGGTCCCTTCGAAGGCTTTGTTTGGCGATCCAGGTCATTTCGAGCGAGGGCTGCTGCCCAGGAGGTTGATGAGAAGGTTTGGAATCGGGTTCGGCCTGACAGTCAACGGCATATTCCTCTTTCGGCTATGGTTCCTTTTGATAGGATTCTTCGATCTCAGTTCGTCCGGGATTAGCAATATTCCCTACTTGCTCATCTCCGGGTTTGTTCTGTGCTGGAACTCTTTCGTATGCGGAAACAACTATCAGGTGGGTCGCCAGCTGAGGATCAGACAGCAGCCTCGGACGCAGTGAAGATGTCTCATCGTGAACAACGGTTAGACCATATCGACCCGTGCCCCACAATTGGTGCAGAAGATGGCAGTGGAGGAGAGCTGCGTGCCGCAGTTGGGGCAGTACTTCACTCCAGCCTGGACCGCCGCACCGGCCGGCGCCCCTGTCATCTGGACCTCCGGGTGCGGGGAGATCCTGGCCAGGTTGGAGTAGTAATAGACGCACAGAAGTATCGGGAACAGTGGCTGGTAGAATGCCGAGAGGATACCACTGACGACAGGGCTTGCGACGCCGAAGGGGGAACTTATCGTGCTTACGATTGTAGCGGCTATTGCGACTATTATCCCAAGGACGAGGTACGTCGCGAACGTCTTGAGCCACCTGTGACCGACGAGCTCGCGGCTCCTCCCCATGCTGCCTCCGATCCCCTTGTTCTCTATCAGGAGGACAGGAAAAGCGAGGGCGAACATTATCGCCAGGATTATCCCGGGGACGATCAGAGCGATGAGCCCCAGGAAGACGAGGATGCCGACCACGATGGTCAATATCCAGATCCAGATCAGCTTTCCCGCAGCGAACCTGATCGACACGCCCAGCTCAGCCTGCCCCTTCTCTATGCGTTCAGAGGCCATCTTGATCGCGCTCCCCTGCGCGATGGGGAAGAACACCACCGTCACGAGAAAGGTGGAGGCGATCAGAAGGACAAAAGCTCCAAAGAACCCGGGGAGCCAGCTGGAGACTTGCTGAGGCGTCGGGTTGGAGGGCAGAGCCGGGAGGACAAAGGCTTGGTGCGCCAGCGCCGTGACGATCCCGATGATCACCTCGACCACTGCGAACAGAATGAAGTACTTGGTGAAGTCTCGCCGGTATATCTGGAAGGTCTTCGAGATTACCTCGCCGAGGCTTAGCTCCTGTTTGATGCCCAGCTCGGACGGTTGCGCGGTCATCTCATCTTTCCGAATCAGTCATAGTGGTATCCCGTTAATAAGTAACGAGTATGGCGCTCACTGTCGAGAGTTTCTCCTAACCCTTCTTCGGTCGTGAGTGGCATTAATCGCCGTCAGTTTCCGGCCTTCTAACTTGGTATCTCCGAGGAAGTCGTCTTACCGCCAACCGCTGGCTTTTCACGTCGATTCCTGCTCATCCAGCCTGCCGCAAAGTCGACGAGAGGCCTTTGCCGCATCAGCCATACCCGATCGGACTTGCCGACCCGTCCTCGTATTACTCCATCCCCCTTGTTGAACTCATCTCCGATCTTGTCAAAGTCATACATCCAGCCGTTGATGTCCTCGATCTCGACCCATTTTCTCTCCCCATCGACCAGCACGGGTGCGCCATTCTTCACCACCTCCTTCCAGGGGTAGTCGGCCCGATACTCTGCGAGGTGCATGGAAGAGTTGTTCAGGTGGGTCACGCCGAGCAGGAGGACGTATCCGTCGATTTCGTATATCCTGGCAAGCGGTGACCCTTCGCCGAGAGGGAAGTCCAGGGAATGATCCCCGACGATGATCTCCGCATTCCTACCGCGTGCCCCGAAGGATACCTGTGGATGAGAACTCCTCAGCGTCCCGTTCTGCTTCCGAAATGACTCTGGGATCACCCCCATCTGCCTCGTGGGTGTCAGGTCAGACTGGAAGGCGGGCGTCTCCTTCCGTATCGTCTCCCACCAGCTCTCCGGGACCGGTGGGCTCCTCCAGGTCGAGGGGTCTGAGAGGTCTTCGGTGTAGGTCGGCATGACGAGAGTTCCCTCGTCGCCGAGGATCTCCTCAAGTGCAAGAATCACGGCGGCAGCCCCTCCGCATACCCATCCGAGCGAGCTGAGCGAAGAATGGACGAGGAGGGTAGAACCCGCCTTGACTCCCAGATTCCTCAGGTCAGCTTTCAAGGACGAGAGGGTCACAGGGACGTCGTTCGTCATGTTTCTCGGCTCAATCCCTCTTACCGCTCTCATTTAGAGGCATTCTGAACCGAGTTCATCCGAGTCTGGCGGCCATGTTGTTCAGTCCCTCAGCATGAACTCTTCCACGTGATCCTTCGCCTTCTCTCTTATCTTCTGATGATCTGCCAGGAAGCTCTTGACCCTTTCGGCCAGGTCTGCCTTGTGCTCTCCGGCGAGGATGTCGCCGCTCCTCTCCCTGTCCAGTATCACCTGAAGCTTCGCGTCGTCCTGCTCGAAGAGGAAGACGTAGTACTGGCAGACCGAGCAAATGTCCGGATTCCCCCCATACCTCCTCTGCAGCTCGGCGGTGGCCTGCTGGCCCGTGAACGCGTTCATCACCTTCTTCGCCGCCTGTTCCGGAGTGTCGGTGACGAAGATGGCGCTGTTGGGGTCGCTCGCGCTCATCTTCCCGCCGGGACCCAGCCCGGGGATGAACTTGCTCTCGATCAGCGCCGGCTTCGGGTAGCCCAGCTTCGGATAGACGTCGCGAGCGACCCTGAAGTGAGGGTCCTGGTCTATGGCCAGCGGGATCAGGCACGGGACGCTCTTACCCTCCTTCACAGATGCCAGGATCGCAGGGACCGCCTGCATGCTGGTGTAGAATGCAATCCCGATGTTGTCGCTGTCCTGGAAGCCGAAGGAGGCCTTGACAGTAGACAGTGTGATGTGTTTGGCCACCCTTATCGCCTGATTGTACATGGTCTTCGCGTACTCTGTGTCCAGGAAGATGTGCGTCTTCTTCGGGTCGAAGCCCAGCGCGATGATGTCCAGCACGTTCTCGTAGGCATACTTCTTCGTCTGATCGAGCGTCAGCCTGTCGTTGAAGAGGAACTTCTCGTCGTCGGTCATCTGGAAGTAGAGCTCGGCCCCGAACCTGTCCTGGAGCCACTTTGTGAACATCCACGGGATCAGATGGCCGAGGTGGACCGGTCCGGATGGGCCTCGGCCTGTGTAGAGGACGAACTTCCTGCCGTTCTCGTACTGGTCCAGCAGCCAGTTCAGGTCCCTGTGGGCGAAGAATATCTTCCGGCGCAGCAGATAGTGCAGCTCGCCAGCGTCCTTCTCGATCCGGGAGAGCAGCTCCGGCGTGATCAGCGAGACCCCGAACTGATTGACCAGGACATCATAGTCTACCCGCCCATTCACCTCGTAGGGAGTGACCTTGGCGGGTTCAGAGTCCA
>JAPCJS010000045.1 GCA_027886825.1 Nitrososphaerota archaeon | reverse complement strand
GCAGTATCGGCTGCAGGAGCGGGGTGATCAGGTTGGCCACACCGACCGAGTTGTTGTTGTAGGTCTCAGTGAACCTCGTGAGCGGGTCACCGTAGTAGTCGCTGTAGAATGGGTCCAGGTCCAGGAGCAAGTCGGTCGTGGGAATAGTCACGCCACCGCCTGACATACTGATCGTTTGTGATGTGGCGATGTACTTGTTCTTCTGGGTCGCCTTCCACGCGCTCCCTATGGTACTCGCGTTCCCTGCAACGGCGACCGCAACATCGGTGGGAGCATTTCCTGCATATCCTCCAGCATTGAGTACCGGGCCTCCGATACCGGGCTGAGCCATCTTGCTATGGTCGATGTTGTCATCTGCAAAGTCGTAGATCGAGAAGCCCCCACCCGATCCATTGCCAGCCTGATACAGGTTCCTTCCTATCGGAAGAGTCCCCGTGACGCTGCTTCCCGTGCCTGAACTTCCGTTGTTGCACGCACCCCTCCCGAGTGCACCCTTCACGGTCGTGGGATTGTACTGTTGTCCGATGCCAGATTTTGCCAATATGTTGTATTGGTTGAGGACCCAGAGCCCCGTGAAGATGGTCTTGCCGGGCTGCACGTGAACATTCCCGGCGGCGTCGTAATAGCTAACCGATGTCGCGAGCCCTGTCGAGGAATCTGTATTGATCCTAAAGATGTAGCTGTTGAGGGCCATGCTGAGATTCCCGGTTGCTACTCCGGCCGTTACAGCGCGGGCTGCCGTGTTGGCCTTAGCCCCGGTCTCGCAAGGATAACACGGACCACACGAACACCAGCCGTCATAGACGCACGCGTTTACTGCGACACCGTATGAATTCATGTATGGTGCTGACGCAAGAGCCGAGGGCGAGGGATATGGTGTGTAGCCCAAGCTCTCTGTTGCCGTCTGGAATATCGTACCGACTGGGGTAGATGGATGCGGAGGCAGCGGGTAGTTCTGACTCATTGGACAGAGAGGTCCCTGATTTGTGCCAGACAAGCCCATTGCCTTCTCCCAGGCGACGTAGTAGGCTTCCTGCTCTGCGTACGTGTACGGATAGTCGAAGAGGTCCGCGTTTGGCACCGTCGAGGACAGGAAGTTGGGTCCGTATCTGCTCGCTGTCGAAGAGGCCTCGGTATAATTCCAGGGTCCTGTGCGGCCCATTGCTCCACTGTAATGGTGCGCGGCTCCACCCACCCCATGTCCATTCGCTGGGAACTGGCTGACTGTGTATCTTCGGATCGGGAGGGCGAACTGGTTGATGTTGTTGCGCATGGTGGTAGTAAAGAGCGGTAAAGGATGGTCGAACTTCTTCATGATCGTAGTTCCCCATTCATCATACTTCGTCTGAGCGAAGTCAGTTGAGTACTCCCAGAACGGACCCTTGTCTATCCCGGCGACCTTGTATCCGTCAACCGCCAGCTGCGTGGCTACGACGCCTCCCATCATTCCGAGGCCCATCACGACTACGTCCACCGCTGGTTCCGTGATCACTGTTGACATCTCAATCAGCTCCTATGGGGACCCCTTCTGGAACTGGCCAAGGCTGGCGGGTTTCAATACGGGCGGATTCGCCATGACCATTATCTGCTTCGAGGTGTAGCCTTCGCCATAAAAGTTCCCCATGTTCACACCATTGTTACCTGTGAGGAGCCATCCGACCATGCCCTTGTTCCCACCGTACATCGGATCCATGGTGAACCCGCTATAGACCATGAAGAACAGCTCATAGAAGAAGTCCGCCGGCACAATGTTGCTGAAACTTTTTTGGGAGGGGACATTGTTGTACAGATCCTGCAGAAGTTTGACCTGATTTGCCGAAGAGAGCTTTTCAAAGTTGCCTCCATATGCACTGTTCGCGTAGGCCTGAACCGCCTGGAGTCCCAGATGCCAGAAGGATCTGAGATTGAAGTTGTACTGATATCGCATCCCGTTATCGGGGACGGTCTTCATGGTTCCAGCTGAGAACGTGCCCCCGCCAATAGTGTACAACTTCCCATTCGCGGCAGTATACGGCCGGGCCGGTTCGACAGGTGTAATTGAGGTGGTCAGATCGTGCCCGATGAACGGCCCCTGCATGTACATGTGACCGCTCGCGCCATACTTTCCGTTGAGCTGTCCATCGATGAAGTAGACCACGCCGGCCTCGGTCGCCCCAGGGCCGTTGCTGTCCGTGGGTATGAAGGTGGCAGCGATAGCTTCGATGAGCGTCGCTTCGTCGACTCCGAGAGTCTGAAAAGCAGTGGATGAGTCAAGAGCCGCCTGAGCCGAGCTGGCCGCCGCGTTAGCGCTGGTGACAGCGGTCTGAAGCGATGTAATCTGACCGTTCGCACTAGTGACCGCGCTCTGAAGGGATGTAATCTGACCGTTCGCACTAGTGACCTGGCCACTGAGAGAGGTAATCTGACCGTTCGCACTAGTGAGCGCCTGCTGCGTCGAGGAGAGCTGCGTGCTCACCCCGCTGAGCTGCGAGTTGGCACTTGTTAGCTGCGCCGCCGTGGAGGAGAGCTGGTTGTTGAGAGAGGTGACCTGTCCCTGCGCTGCGTTGAGCTGCGCCGCCGTGGACGAGAGCTGCTCCTGCGTAGTGGAGAGCTGGCTCTTCAGAGAAGAGACCGTGCTGCTCGAGCTACTGCTGTTTCCGCCCATGACACTGCTGTAGTATGGTACTTCCACAACTGTCGCTATTGCTGCGCCGGCGACGACGCCAGCACCAATCTTGAGGAAGGTCCGGCGATCAGCCGCCTTCGGTTGGCTACTACTATCTGCCATTAATGCAGGGTATTTAAAAATCCTTTATACGTAGTTTGACAACGCTCGGTTGTATACAACCTATGGTTGTATAGTGCACGTTTATTCAATTAATTCGATTGTCTGACTGGGAACCGCTTGGAATTTTGTTGATACCGGTTCTGTTCTCCCCCAGCTTGCCGACTCGTGTTTTTGATGATGCTTATTCTATTTAGACGAAGTATTCTGCGAGCAGCGAAGGCGTGAAAGCATCACGCTTTGAAAGGGTCAGATCGGCTTCGGGTTGGTTTGGAGAGGAAATAAGAACTTGACAGGACCTTTGGAGTGCGGGTTCGCGCCCTTTTCCCGGCCCTCACACTTTGACACAGCGACCACAGCGCTGATCGCGCTAGGCGAGAGGCCCAGCGGTAGATTCTAGATCACGATCGATCGAATAGACAGGCATGAAGATAGCTCCGGAGGCCCGACTTCTTTATACGTGAGCCCGGCCGCCTCGTGAAGAGTAGAATGTGATGATCGTGGAAGTATGGGAGGACGTCGTGTGCCCGTGGTGCTATCTCGGCGACAACCGGTTCGAGGCCGCTCTCGCCAAGTTCGCCCACAGGAACGAGGTCAGGGTGACCAGACGGAGCTTCGAGCTGGACCCGGCCGCACCTCTGAGGAGCAACCAGACGATCGTGCAGCGGCTCAGCAGCAAGTACGGCATAAGCCTGGAGGAGGCAGAGCAGCGCGAGAAGCAGCTTTCCGAGACGGCCGCCTCCGAGGGGCTCACGATAAGACCTGACAGAGTCCCGGCAAACACCCGAGACGCTCACCGGTTGCTGCACCTCGCGGCGGACCACGGACATCAGGACACTCTCGCCAAACTGCTCTTCGTGGCGTACTTCGCAAAGGGGGAGGTCGTTAGCGACAAGGACACGCTCGTCAGGATCGCGGGTGAGGCGGGGATAGATACGGACGAAGCCAGGGACATCCTCCGGACCGACGCATATGGTAAGGAGGTCTCGGCAGACGAGAATGAAGCCCGCGCCCTTGGGGCGAACGGGGTCCCGTTCTACGTCTTCGACAGGAGGTACGGAATAAGCGGGGCCCAGCCGACGGACGTCTTTCTCCAGGCGCTGGAGCAGACCTGGGCCGAGCGCCCACCATCATCGAACAGAAGAGGCTGATACGCCCGACCTCAAGGGGGATGTCCCAAAATTATGGGCCCATCTGCATCCGAGAGCGGTCGATCTATTCAGGCGGGATCTCGCTGAATACCAAGTTCAATGGGATTCCGTGGGACTTGTGGTAGGTCCTCGCAATCAGGTATATGACTAGGCCCAGTATGGCGGTGCCTGCTATCGTCTCTAGGCTCGTCGGCGTGATCAGGCCGGCAACGGATGGATTGATTATGGTCTCGCCTGCGAGGATCGCAAAAAAGACACCGGCTATGGTGCTCGTGACCGAGATGAGAGGCACCTTCCCTCCTATCTTGTAGCTCGCTATCCCCGGCGACGAGTTGAACATCGCGGGTTTGAGTACCGGGAAGAGTGCGGCGACGGTGCAGTCCACGACGTAGACCAGACAGATGACGAGGGAGAGGTTCAGGAAGGAACCTGCCGTGCTGTATAAGCTCAGGATCAGTCCGCCCTGGAGCAGGATTGCGATAAGGATGGTAGACCGTGTCGGTGAGTGGAACCTATCGCTTACCTTTGAGAAGCCTGTCGGGATTATGCTGTCGAAGGACCACGCGAAAAGGACCCGGGTCAGTGAGAGATAGATGCCTATCAGGAGGGTGATTATGAAGAACGCCAGTCCCACGTAGATGAAGCTCATCAAGCCGAGGTTCGGCACAAGGACCGCGTCGATCAGCGTGTAGTAGGGCGCGACAGAGATCACCCCGTTGTTAGTGAGGTAGGCTGCGCTGGCCAGGAAGCCGTATCCGACCGTGTTCTCGATGACGTAGGTTCCGACCGCTAGGACCACCAGCGTGATGGCCAGCCCGAGGACCATCGCCTCGACTATCCTGGTCTTGGCCCTCTTCACCTCGCCGCCGAGGAAACCGATCTGCTGGTATCCCGTTATGCTGAAGAAAGCCCAGACCGAGGCTCCGAGCAGGTAGTTCCCGCCGGAACCATATACGAGCCCCTTCGACGCGGCGACCGAGGCTATGTCGGCGTAGCTGACCTGGGTTCCGAAGTAGTGGTCCCAGGCAGTCGCGAAAGTACCTTGGCTGCTGAAGGCGATTATCCCGAGCGCTATGACCAGGCTGATCCAGCCGATCACCTGGAGCCCGAGTATGGAGAACTTGCTTATCCGCAACCCGCCTATGACCACGAACATTATGATGAGATTCAGGATGGTGCCGATCGCCAGTATCGTGGTCGGGTGCGAGAGCATCGTGGCGACGCTGGCGAAAGACCCGTTGCCAGTGATCGCTCCTGCGGTGATGAAATAGTTCCCGACGTATGAGTTCAGGAGCGCGAGGTAGGCCCCGGCGAGGACTCCCTGGAACGCGAAGTACGTGAAGTTGTTTGTGAAACCCACCGCCGGGTGGGCCACCCTGCTGACGAAGACGTAGTCGAAGCCAGACCTCGGCATGGCGGTCATCATCTGGCCAGCCGCTATCGCATGGATCATGACAAAGGGAGCGATCACTGCGATCGCTATGATGAGGTCTGCTCCCGGGAAGGTCGCAGGCCCGTAGAAGGTGTAGAGGAGTATCGCGAAACCGGGGCTGAAGAGCGACATTATGTAGACGATGGAATCAAAGAGCGAGAGTTCCTTTGTAAGACCGGTGGCGTCACGGATGAAGACGGCGGGCTGTGGCAACCGTCCCCAGCTGTTGCCATCAGGATATTAATTTTTCATCAATATTTGCTGCGAAGTTGCACATTCTCATCGAAGGACCCAGGCGGTGCGCCGCGAAGAGAGACTAGGCTGCGAGGAACTCCTCGATCGTCTCGCCCATCCACAGCATCCCCTTCTCGAGGTAGTCGAGCCTCAGGCTCTCGTTGGGTGAGTGCGCCCCAGCATCTGAAGGTGAGACGCCGATGGAGATTATGGGGACGTCGTACCTCCTCGTGAAGACGAAGAAGGGGCCCGTCCCCGCGCTCGAGAGCTCGATTGCGGGTCTCGTTCCGAAGACCGTGCTCGCCGCCTTCAGCGCAGCCTGGGCCCACCCTGACCTGTAGCTCGTCCTGGCAGCTGGCTCCATGGTCATCTTGGTCACCTCGACGTCGGAGCACCCGTGCTTCCCGAGGTGATCGAGGAATCTCTGGAACAGGACATCTGGCTCCTGGTCCGGGACCAGCCGAAGGTCAATCTTGCAGCGGGCCTCGGCGGGGAGTACGGTCTTGCTTCCGGCCCCTTCGTAGCCAGCCCAGATCCCGGCGATGTTCGCGGTGGGCAGGGCTGTCAGGGCCACGGTCGCCTCGAACCTGGACATCCCTGCGGCGAACCCGGACGAACCGTAGATCTCGGGGAGGCGGCCCACCTCAGAGGGCTCATCCCGGAGCATCTGCAGCTCCTCCGGAGTCAGCTCCTTCACGTCGTCGTACCACCCATCGATCAGTATCCGCTCGTTCCCGTCCTTGATCGTCTCGAGAAGGCGCGTCAGTCTCCAGGAAGCGCTCGGGAGCGCCGCTGCGTACTTGCTGTGGGCGTCATGGGAGAGGGACCTGCACGCGAGCTCGAGGTACATCATGCCCTTCGCCCCCAGGCTCACGAGCGGGGTGCCGTCTCTGGTGATCATCCCATCCTCCCAGTTTATGGCGTCGGACTCGAAGAGCCCGGGATTGCCGCTCACGTATCCCGGTAGATGGCCACTGCCGACCTCCTCCTCGCCCTCGAAGCAGAACTTGATGTTGCAGGGCGGCTCTCCGTGCAGCCTGACGTAGGACTCGACCAGCTTCAGCCTTGCGACGAGCTCGCCCTTGTCGTCGGAGACGCCTCTGCCATACAGCCTTCCCTCCCGTACCTCGGGTTTGAACGGAGGCGAGAGCCACAGGTCGAGGGGCGCCTCGGGCTGAACGTCGTAGTGGTTGTAGAAGAGGATGGTCTTCTCGGACCGATCCGACCTTACCTCGCCGTAGACCAGGGGAGGCGCGCCCTCGAGCCCGAGGATCCTCGAGGTTCCACCTATCTCCCGGATCATCTCCGCGACGAGTCTGGAGCATTCCTGGAGGCCCTCGTTCCTCGCCGAGACGCTGGGCTGGGCTACCAGTCGGGAGATGTCCTGGACGAACCGCCCCTGATTGGCGTGAACGTACTCTCTCACCTTCTCGTCGAGAAGCACGACCTAGCCAGGGTTGAATCGGAAGTTAAGCCTAGCAACTGCGCAGGTAGGTGTTCAGATCTGGACCAGGTCCCATCCCAGGGTGGAGAGGCGCTCGGAGCCGCCTTCCGTGCAGACGATGTTGTCTTCGCATGTGAAGGCTACCCCGTCCTTGTTCGCCACGCCATCCGGCTCGATGGAGAACACCATGCCCGGTCTGATCACCGTCTCGTCGCCCGGGCCCAGGTTGGGCGGCTCATGCCCGTCCAGCCCGAGGCCGTGGCCACCCGTATCGAAGGTGAACCTGTAACCGGCCTCCTCGAAGACATCGGTGATCGCCTGGTAGACGCTAGAGGCCCTGACGCCCGGCCGTACCGCTCTCGTGCCCTTCCTGTCCGCCTCGGCGTAGACATCCCACAGGTCCGAGTCGGCCCGCGGGGGCGCGCCTCCGACGTAGGCCATCCTGCAGACATCAGATGTGTAGCGGTGGAATGTGGCGCCGAGGTCGACCTGCAGGTAGTCGCCTCTTCTCAGCTTCCTCTCCACGGGGTACGCCCCAGCGATCTTCGGCCCCAGCCGCCGACCGCTGCTCACAATCATCCAGGTGGGCACATCGGCTCCTTCTTCCATGATCAGCTGTCCCAATCGGCGTGAGAACTCCACCTCGGTCATGCCGACGCGCGCCTCGGCAAAAGCCCGGTCCAGCGCCCGGCTGGCGATCCTTGCAGCCTGCCGCACCCTGTCGACCTCGAGCTCCGACTTTACCATCCTGCAGTCCCATAGCGCAGGCGCTCCATCGACCAGATCCGGTCCGGATTTCAGGAGGTCCAGAAGGATCTCTGTGGGGAGTCTCACGGACTGCTTCTCCCCGAACTCGGCACCGATCCGCGCCCCCTTCAGCCCCATCTCGGAGAACGTCCTGCTCAGCACCTCCAGCACGTTCTGCTTCTTTGCCTGGATTCCCGAGAAGAAAGTGTGCGAACGGATCCACGATGTCTCTTCGGCTATGTTCCGCGTCCACTCCATGTCGAGAAGACGAGTGGTCCCGTCCCGTTTGATAATGGCGGCACACACCTGATCGCTCGCTATGGCGGGCACCGCGTTGAGATAGCCTGAGAAGTAGTAGACGTTCTTGTACTGGGTGAGAAAGAGCGCGTCCAGATCGTGGGCTTTCATGGCTTCCCTCGCTCTTGAGATCCTCCGGCTGTACTCTGGCTCGTCAAAGTCGACCCACTCTGGGTCTCTGGTGCGCAACGGGCTGAGCGTAGTGTTTGTTCTATTGAAATCTCATTCGGTTCTGCCGTGCGCACGCGAGAGATGGAAAAAGTTCAGGAATTCTGCAGAATTCTCTGGGGGAGTCAGGCCTTCTGTGGGCGAACATTATGGCTGACAGTAGTTGCGCCCTATCACGCTAGAACGCTCCCAAAATCATCCCAGATTAATCGCCCTCTTCGGCCTTCACGCTCTTTCCCCGCGAGTTGATCATTCCTCCTCTAATCCAACCACGTTTCAGTGTCTTGCGTATTAAATCTGATGTGGTGTATAACCCGACCACTCACAGGTCTGTTCATCTTCCCTTCAACGCTGTGGTCTGGCGGAATCACCCCAGAGCTGCTCAAAGTAGGATCTGAACCCTCCTACCAGGGTCGAGCTGTTCGCGCAGACAGCCCTGGCCTCGTCGATCTCGTTCAGGTCCGTCAGGGCTAGGGTTACCGCAGAGTTGTCCGATATCGAGAAGCTCAACATCCTGTCCAGATCTTCGTGGTGCCTGACCTCAAACTTCCTCGAGAAACGGGAGACCGCATGGCGATTGACATGGTCTACCTCGGTAACGAACCTCACCCTTATCCCTCGCTGGACCGCGAGCGAGAGATGGTCCAGGTAGCCTGTCTTTTGGGAGACGACGAAGCCCTTCCCTGTCATCACGACGATGTGCTCGAACCTGCACTGGCCGAGAAGGCGGACGGCCTCTTCGACGACCTGGCGCCCGAAGAGAAGCTTGACGCTGATCCCTTCATCCCGGTGCTCTTCGCGTTCGTTGAATACGGAGACCCTCTCGAGCCATTCTCCGAGCCCGTAGGCCCGCTGCTTGAGCTCCGTGGACCTTGCGTCTATCTCAGAGACGAACGTCTTGACCGCCGATCGAGGTTCGATCGCCACGAAGGTAGATGGTCTTCCCATGATCACCTGGACGAGGACCTTCCCTTCCAGGCCGCGCAGGATGCGATAGGTGTCTTCTCTAGTGAGATGTGCGTCTTTGCAGACGGCCCTGGCGTAGGAAGGTCCGAGGGAGAGCAGAGAAGTGTAGACCACGGCCTCCTGATGGGTAAGACCCATCGAATGGAGGTCATCCAGCCTGTTGCTAACGAGTTCGTCCTTTGAGTCGAGCAACGGTCGTACGAGGCGGGGCCGATAGATAACTCTTCGTCAGTGGTCCAGCTGCGCCCATGTTGAAGAGTGGAGGGAGGCGTCTAGCCATGGTTGGCGACCGGAGACCTACGAGAACGAGTCGATCCCCGACTCTTTCTCCGCCGCTATCTGGGCGATGGAGCGCTTGCTCATAGCCGAGAAATCATAGTCCTTGGCGTCATATCCCGGCTTCGAGTACTCATCGCGGTGTTTGATGAGCAACCAAGATTCCTTGCCTCCGAAGCCGGCGGTGCGTACCAGAGCGAAAGAACCCTCTAGTTTCTTCCCGTAGAGGCGGAACTTTAGGTTGCCCTCCTTCAGGCTCTTGCTCGCGACCTTCTCAGCCTCGATCTTGTCTGTGACCTCCTCCCTGACGCCCTTGCTTATCTCGATCTCGGGATTGTAGGTCCCTTCATCCCAGACCATCACAGGTCCTGCCCCGTATCCTGGAGGGAGCACTCCCTCGAAGTGCCTGTATTCCAGGTCGTGGTCTGACGTCGGCATCGCGAGCCGCCTAACCGTGTTGTCGAGCGACGGCCCCTTGGGGATGGACCATGAAGGCATGACGCCGCCTACCTCGAGCCTGAAATCATAGTGGAGCGACGTCGCCTTGTGCTTGTGGACGACAAAGAACAGTTTCCCCCTCTTTGTGCTATTCTTCACGACAGCCACACAACCGATGGAGCCAGAGATAAGCTTGGCTTCGATTCTCTCAGGGAACACACTCCTGCGAACGACATACCTGAGCTGCCCACGCTCGGTCATGTATTCGCTCATAGATGCGAATGATCGCGGAGGGGCGTTTCTTTCGATGACGTCCGTAGCGGACGGCCCCTGTTCAGGCGATCTCACGGAGCCTCCACGATAGCCTTTAGAAGCCGAGCCCGTTCAGATGGAGATGACTTGAACCAGCCAAGGGTAGCGGATCTCAGGAAGGTCGGTAATATGGTGTACACGAGTGGCGTGACGGGGAAGCCCGGCGACGTGCCTCTGCAGATCAGAGAAATAATGAGGAAGCTGCAGGTGATGCTAGGAGAAGCGGGAGCCGGCCTCGATACGGTCGTGAAAGCGACGGTGTACCTCTCCTATATGCCGGACTGCGAGCAGTATCTGAACCCCATCTGGAACGAGTATTTTGATACAAGTCCTCCGGCCAGGACCGTTATCCAGGCCGGACTCGAGAACGGCATATTCGTCAAGATAGAGGTCGTCGCAGAATTGCGCCGATAGGAACGACGGTCGAACCACTGCGAGATATATGGGCTCTGCTGTTCAAGGGCAGGCCCCATGTCGAGGCTTCCACCCAGGTGGTGGAATGATCAGTCAGCCATCGGGTCAATCCTCACAGCTTCCTCTGGATGGGCATCGAGATCGTGCGATCACACAGATGTCGTACGAAGCCGGTGTCGGGAAAGATCGTCTCCCACGCACACGAACGAGCGCTACTGCGGCTTGCCTTCTCTCTCTTCGTCCTCGGCCTGCTCCATGGTGATCGCTTCGTCCTCGCCGGTGCCGTCATAGCCCTTGCCTCTCTTGTGGAGCCGGCCTTCTTGGTTATCATCATTCTCGTCTGCATCGACGCCCTCAGTCCTGGATCGTTCCGGTTTGTCGCGGTCTTTCTTGTCTTCCGGGACCTCTTTGGTCATGTAGAGACCAGACGTCTGGGTCTCATAGATAAACTCGCCAAATAATGTTAGACTGTCTTTCTGGGTGGACGTTCTCATGGGTATTCTCTGCTTTGGAGTCAAGATGAAAACTGGCTGTCTGATCATGAGAATGACATCTACCGGAAGCAACTTGGTCTTCCAAGGATTAGAGGTTCGGGGTCGTGGATCGCATGAGCTCCTGTCCCATCGTCTTATCGAGCCGCCTCAGTCTCACTTTCCTCCTAGCGCCGTCCGGTATCGGCGGCCGAGGTATTCGAATATTAGCTCCGTTTTTGGATGAGTGAGCGATAGAGGGAGCGAGCCCTTGCTAGACCTGGCACGATGGAGAATGGAGCTGTTGCACGACATCACCCGCCTCGACTGGCCTCGTCTCGACATCCCGACCGGCCTGAGGGCGGGGGCCTTTGTGATCACACCCCTGATAGTCGGCGCGGCGACAGGTTACCTGATTGAGGGACTCTTTGCGACGCTCGCTGCGAACTTCCTCACCAATACGGAGGGGAACCCGCCGAGCGCAACCGGCACCAAGATCCTCGCCGCGGCCTGCATACTCGAGCCCTCGGCTCTGGCTGTCGGCACTCTGACTGGGACGACAGGACAACTTCTGATCCCGCTCGTTGGTCTTGGAGTCTTCATGCTGTTGATGGCGCGCGCCTATCCGTCGTGGGCGCTGGTGGCTACGATCTCGGCGATCTTCTTCGTGGTCGGGACGGGCCTCCCGGGAGACTCTGTAGCCGGCGCCTTCGAAAGGTTCTGGTCCTCCATGATCGGGGCCTTCTGGGCTCTCCTGGGCGTGATGATCCAGCGGTGGCTGACGGCTCATCGATCCAGGAGCGGCTCTAAAGGTCCTCCCCCGCAGACGATGGCGCAGGCCTCGCGCCACCTTCACCCGTTCATGTCTGATTTCTCGATTCACTCGGAGACCTTCCGTCAGGCTCTCCTTACTGGGATGGCAGCTGCCGTCGGTCTGGCCATCGGGCTGTTGCTGAATCTCCCCAGGGACATCTGGATCCTGATTACGGTAATCATCACCATCCGCCCCAGCGTGGGTCCAACCATCAACTCCGCGATCATCCTCGTCGTCGGCACCGTGGCTGGTGCGATGATCGCTGCGGCAGTGACGCTCGCCTTGGCCAGCGTGGACATCCTGGGAGGCCTACTGTTCGTCTTTGCCTTTGCGATGTTCTCCTTTCGTCTCGTCAATCAGGCGTTGTACCAGATGTTCCTCACGCCTTTCCTCATCATACTACTGAACCTCATCTTTCCTGGGAGCTGGTGGTTTGCGCTTGCACGAATAGCCGACGTCGCGGTCGGAGGGGGTGTCGCGATAGCTACGGTCTACCTCCTCATGTTGGGGACGCGATCCTACGGCAGGAGGAGAGCCTCAGAAGGCAAGTAGAGGCCCACGGAGGCACGATCTGGTGGCGGAACAACGAGGACGGCAGGGGCGCGACGTTTGAGTTCACCGTCCTCTCGAAGAGGACGGACGAGACAAGGAGGCCCTAGAATCACGCGGTATTGCCGATGTCGAGCACGTCGGTCCAATACCGAAGATGGGAAGAGCCCACTCCGACAGGCCTGCAGGGAATGTCCCTCGCAGCTCGCGGTCCAGATTCTATCGGACCTGAAGAGGAGACCCCTCTATGATCTAGTTTGAAGACGGGCGGTGGGTACGGAGTGATCTGATCGGGCCGGACATGAGGCCCTCAGAAGCCTACTCCATGGGCCCGCACATGGACCGTGTACAGCTCATCGTACTCGGTGACAAAGGCACAGTACGGGCACTGCCTGAGGTTCGGGGGCAGCTCGTTCTGCCGTGCCTTCCTCAGGGCAGGGATCGGGTCAGCCGAGTGGACGAGAATCCGGTCACCGGAGACCTCTATCGAATAGTCGGCACCGTCCCTCCTGCGAGCGATAAAGTCCGCGACCACGGCCTTCACAAAGGATAACTCAGGCTTCTCGCTAGAAAGCGCGTCCAGGACGATATCCTTTCCCTTTACGAGCGCGAGCACCGACCCACTCATGTCGTCGGAGATCTGGGCGGCGAGGGCGAGCTTCTCGTCCGCCAAGAGCTCAGAACAGTCGATGACGATCATGGCGGAGCAGCACTAAGCCACAGACAGATAGGTAGATAGATATCTCTGTCCTGTATCCGAACGCCTACGTAATCTTTCAGATCACTGAGCCTCAGGAGCAGAGGCTCACAGGTTCCCTTCAGCTTATATTCCGGACCGGTCTGGCGCGGAGAGGATTGGATCAAGGGATTGCAGGAGGAAGTTCAGCAGAGCCCAAGGGCCGTCCTTCCAGCCTCAATCCATATCTCAGGATTGCCGCGCCCATCTTCTTCAGCCTCTTCTTCGTGGAGTACCTGCCTCTCTTCGCCCTGGGCTACTGGTCTTGGGGGTACGCGGTGCACAAGATCCTTTCAGGCATCTTCATCATCCTGAACCTTGCCATCGCCGAGTACGCCGTCAGGAGATCTCGCTCTCGCGAAGTCCGATCCCATGGGACGATAGGGGACGGGGACGCGGTTGAACGCTCCAAGCGAATGAACAAATGAACGTCCACGCGGGAAGAATGATCTGCGGCTGGCGCAGGAGAAACGTCTACTTCTTTCTCTTCCGTACTGCTTTTCCTTTCTTCTCTTCGGCCTTTCCTTAGCCTGTTAAATCTTGCCTTGACCTGCCCCTTCTTGTCGTCCGTCAGTTTGCCTGCCTCTTCCCGAACTGATCCCGTACGGCACGGATCTATAGCACCAGGCTCCCGAACAGGAGAACCACGACAAGCAGCGCGACGAAGATGGCGATGATCACCTTGGCTACGTCCAGGCTGAACCCAGCTATCCTTTTGGCTCCGAGCAAGTACGCAACGAACACCAGTGCGAGAAAGACCACAGCCAGGCCTAGTAGTGTCACCACCTCGATTCGCGTCTCGGATACCTTGATTTTTTGAGGACTTTCTGACTTCACATACTCGGCTCGCTATTATTTTTCCCGAAGATTCAAACTATCTGCCGAGATTCTGGCTTATGAAAGACAGAGGAGGTTTCCCAACCTCCGTGAATCAAGAACTCAGTGGAGGGGCAGATCCGGATCGGCCGGTAAGATGGCAAGACAGATGGAGGGAAGGACGTACCGGGGCTCATACGTCGGTGCCCTGTAAGTCGGCCATCCGTGGCGACGCCAGTCAGTGTCTGACCAGGTAACCGCCGTCGACCGTCATGGCTGTTCCAGTCACCCATGAAGCGTCGTCAGAGACGAGGAAGAGGGCGGCCTTGGCCACGTCCGCGGGGGTCCCGATCTTCTTTAGGATCGTGCTGTCGATCGCATCCGCTATGGCCACATCACGGTTCTGCTTGGAGCTCATCCAGTCTCGGAACTGCTGGGTATCCACCGGGCCGGGGACAAGGCAGTTCACACGGATCTTGTAACGGCCCAGATCTTTCGCCATCGCAGTTACCAGCGCCAGTATCCCACCCTTTGTGGCGGAGTACGCGACCTGGTCGTCTTCTCCGCTCACTCCGCTTATCGATGATGTGAAGAGCACGACCCCTCCGCCCTGCTCGATCATCGGTCTCGCCACCGCCTTTGCGAAGAAGAAGGACCCCTTCAGGTTTATGTCGACCAGCCTTTGCCAGTCGCTCTCCTCGGTCTCAAGGGTCGACTTGAAGCAGTTCACACCAGCGTTGCTGAACAGGATGTCTATCCGGCCATAAAGCTCGAGCGTCTTGGAGACGGCCGTCTGGATGTCTTCGAGGTGGGAGACGTCGGCTCTTACGAAGAATCCGTCCCCTCCGGCTGTCTTGATCTGTGACAGCGTCTCCTTCCCGGTCGTCTCGTTCCAGTCGACCCACCCCGACCTTCGCTCCCTCAGCGGCGAAGAGTACGCTCGCCGCTCTGCCCATTCCAAAACCCCCTCCGGTGACGATCGCAACTTTGTCCCTGAGCCTCAACGATCTTCCCTGGCAGCGGAACCGGCGTGCGACGGTTATATCCTTGCGTCAGTTCTTGTCATCCTGGAACGTAGGGCGACTCAGCCAAGGTCAGGCTCGCCAGCTGGCTAGCCCACTGCGGTCGCGGGTCGAAGGGTCCATGTCTGTAATAATATCTGCTCGAATATCTTCGGGGCCTCGAATCCCTCGGGGAGTATGACCCAGCGGCATGCGACCTGGAACGCATCTTCGCTGACGTACTTGGATTGGAGAAATCGCGCCTTACTCACGCGCACCCTCACGGGTGGGACACCACCCTTC
>JAPCJS010000158.1 GCA_027886825.1 Nitrososphaerota archaeon | reverse complement strand
GTCCGCCATGCTGAGGCTCCTGAGGAACCGATACCCAGGCTACGGCTGATCCTCGCCCCTTATGGCGACGAGTATTGTGCCTCCGACGACGAAGATCAGGACGATCAGGAGCATCCCTCCCCAGATCCCCACGAGAAGGAGGCTCGATATGGCTTCCTTGAAGAAAGGGACCGCCAGGGTACCGATCAGCAGGAGAAATATCCCGAACACCCTTGAGCCCTTCATGTTCAGGCCTCCTCTTTCCTGATATCTAAAGTGTGACCTTCACCAGTGCGAGGATGCCGCCGAACTCGCAGACCGTTATCACCGCCAGGACAGGGTAGAGCTGGTCGCTGTAGAAACTACCCATGAATGCATATGCGAACAGGGTGATGATGTTGTGGAAGAAGAGCAGCACCGCAAATATCAGTAGACCGGCAGAGTAGCCTGCCTGAGTCTTCCTCAGGATCCTCGCATATAGATAGATCAGTCCAAGGAGCAGGATCGCGTTAAGGCCGGCGAAGAGAGTGGCAACGAAGAAGAGCGGATCCATGCCTTCTGCCAGCTGCCTGCTGACTTGTTTAACTCTTTTTCCAAATTGGCTGTTCTCAATCGATAAATACCGTACGCTCTCAATCAACTCGAATGTCCGACGACCCGGATTTTCGCAGGCTGCTCCTCTTCCTACTGGGAGGCAGCAGAGGAGGGGAGAACCGTGCGCGGATAATCCGGAGGCTCCGGGTCAAACCGAGCAACATAAACCAGCTGGCCGGCGACCTCGGCCTACAGTACAAGGCCATTCAGCATCACATCCGCATCCTCGTGAGCAACTCGCTCCTCGTGGCGTCGGGAGAGAGGTACGGGATGCTCTACTCCCTCAACCCCTGGTTCGAGGCTCACATAGACCTCTTCGAGCAGATATGTGGGAAGCTCGGGTTCAAGGAGTAAAACAGGAATGTTTACAATCTTCCGCCCTCTGGCTTGCCGACGTAGCAAATGAGCCGCGCCTATGGCACCCGCGCCCCGAACAAGAGGTTCGTCAGCGGAGGCCTCGACTCGATCCCGGCGGGCGCGCAGCTCATACCCACCGGTGTCAAGAAAGAGTATGATATCATCCCCTTCCACGTCTATCATCCGAACCCGCACAACGCCATAACGATACTCCGCAACAAGAAGAACCCTCACGACTGGCTCGTCTGCGGGTGGTACATCGACACTTTCAGGGCGGGCGGCGATGTGAAGGGCCTCCTGTACAAACAGGTCTCCTCCGATGCCGACAAGGAAGCAGTCCTCGCGGAGCTGAAGAAGCACGACAAGGAAGCCTCCCCGAGGTTCGGACTCTAGTCGAGCTGGAAAAAAGCGTATATACGCGGAAAACCCCCGAATTTCAGGTGCAGAATTTGGAGAGCAAGACACTCGTACATCTTCAGAGCAAGGACTTTGAGCAAGAGGTCCTACATTCAGAGGTCCCGACGGTGGTCGATTTCTATGCGGACTGGTGCGGTCCATGCCGGATGGTCTCCCCGATAATAGAGGGTCTCTCGAAGGAATATGTGGGCAGGGTAAAGTTCGTCAAGATCAACACGGACGAGAGCCCTGACATTGCCGAGAAGTTCGGGATAATGAGCATACCGACGATAATGGTCTTCAAGAACGGGGAGGTCGCCTCGAGGACCGTGGGTGCTGGTCCAGCCGCGATGTACAAGCAGAAGATAGACGCGGCCCTGAACTAGACGTCTTCCGTAACCCTGCCCCTCCGAAGAAATTTCAGGTTGAGCGGTCCGGCATCAGGGTCCTCATCATTCAGGATATGAAGGAACGGCCTGCGAGGCTACCGTACTGCCCTCCTCTCCCAGCGGCATACGACAGCGGAGGCATCCTCGAACCTCCATGAACGGGATTCCATCACGGCCCAGAGAAAACCCCGATGAGGTGGGCGTCGCCGTGGTCTTCCAGAGCCCAGATGAGTAAGACTGCAGGCACTCGAACCCTTCAGAATCATCGGCAAAGGGAATACGCCGTATAGCGTCCAGTCTTGTCGCCCCTTTGGTGACTGATTGGGTCGCACGCTCGAGCTTATTAGTACTTCCCTAGAGGGTGCCCCGATTTGGGTTCCCTGTCGACGGCGAGGACGTTCGGGGGTATCGGATCAATACTTATCCTGCTCTTCATCGTTCCCGTAGTGGGGACGCTCCTCTCGGTGATAGGGTGGATCCTCGTCCTCATAGCTGTGAACAACATCGCCGACGTCGTCGGGGACCGGTCGATCTTCAGGGACGCGATCATCGCCGTCGTCCTCGCGATCGTCGGGATCGTCGTCGGTGTGGCGGTCGTCTTCGGGAGTTTCGCGCGATTCGCCGGGCTCAACGGGCTGAACATGTTCTCAGGGCTCGACCTCTCGCGCAACCTCAACAGCACGTCTTTTACCTCGGGACAGGTCGTGGACCTTAGCTTTCTCATCGTCGGCGTCGTGGGTGGGTTGGCGCTGATCTGGGTCTTCTATCTCGTCTCCGCCATCTTCCTCAGACGAACCTTCACGAAGGTCGCTTCGAGACTCAACGTAAAGATGTTTGCGACGGCGGCGCTCCTCTACCTCATCGGCGCCGCCCTGACGATCATACTGATCGGGTTGGTCGTGCTATTCATTGCGGACATCCTGATGGTCGTGGCATTCTTCTCCATGCCCGACGACACCTCGATGGAGCCCCCGCCCACACCGATCACTATCCCGCCGCCGCCACCGCCTCCTGGTGCCTAGCTCAGAAGCTCCGTTGGGTGACGATATCTCTCGTCTCCCTGGGTGACCGGTCCCGGCGCCCGGCCCGTCTTGCCAGAAGATCAGCTCGAGAGGATGTACTCTCGGTCTCCCTCGGAGGGAGTCTCCTTCTTCCCGATGCTGCTCAGAAGGAACCTCTTCCCGGTCCCGGTGGTCCAGTCCTCCGGCTGGACCTCTCCCTGGTGAATCCGCTCGTACTCCTCGATGCTGAGTTTCCTTCTGGATCCTAGCCTCTGCATAAAGTCCAACCTCTTGGATATCTCCCTGTATCCCTCGGGGATCTTGTTTCCCTGGATCACCGCGTGACTCCCGCTCCCGTAGCCGCAGAGGACCACGGTCTTTCCTGTCAGGTCTTCTCTGTCGTTCTCGAGGAGGCTGTCAAGGCCGACGAAGACCGAGACCGAGTAAGAGTTTCCGACCAGGTCCGGCGCGATCAGGGAGCTCCCTATGTGCTCCTCAAAGTCGCCCATGAAGTGCGAGGACTTTATGAACCGTTTACGGTAGTCCTTGTATCCCTCGCTCATGTAGTACGCCAGGTCGTCCATCCCGGCGCGCGACGGCTCGGGCCCTATCTCCTCCTCGACCTTCTTCCAGCGGGGAAGGTCTCTCCACTCGTGGATGAGGAGCGAAGCATAAGCCGATATGACCATCTTCTTGTGCGGGTTGTGATAGATCGCCCTGTCTATGTAGTCCATCGTCGACTCATCCGTCTTGGGTCTTATCAGCCCGGCGTTGCTCACGGCGGACTGGAAGTTCAGCCATGCCTCCTTCATCTCGCTAAGATAGGAAGCGTAGGAGAGGGCACCGTCGACCATGGCGACCGTCCTGCCTCCTGGTTTCTTGAAGTCCCTCTTCTCGTTCCTCAGGGCGGACCCGAGCTCCCCCGGGATGATCTCGAGAACCTTTGGGTCGTCCCCTATGAGCAGGGCAGCGGCGGCCGCGCCCTGCGTCGGCTCTTCCCCGCTCTTCAGGTTGTATTTGGCGACGTCCGTGGCTAGGATGAGGGCGTACTTCCTAGGGTTCCACCTGGCGGCGAACCAGGCGCTTGTGTCCAGGTACCTCTCCATCCCGCTCACGCAGGCGAACTTCTGCTCGTAGCCGAGGACGTGGGAGAGACTCCCCCTCCCGTAGACCTGCTCGAGCATACCGATGATGTCCGAGACGAGAGCCCTTGACCCATCCAGGCCGCTCTCTGTCGGCGTGTCTATCCTGAAGATCTCCGATGGAGAGATCCCGTGGGTGTCCATAAGCCTCTGGGCGGCGGTAGCGGCCATGCTCGCCTGATCCTCGTTGGGCGCTGGCACAGCGAACGTCTTGATCCCGACGCCCTCGGTGAAATGCTTGGGCTCCTTCCCCCTCGCCACCGCCAACTCCGCGTTGTCCACGTACAAATCCGGCGAATAAATGTAAAGCGCTTCAATTCCGACTCTTGTCATAGGTAAACCGGGGGCGCGCCCATCGTCAAGTATTAAGGTATTCTTCGACGGGATGTTAATACGCCTCATGACGAACTGAAAACGGCTCGACTCTAGGCGGAGATTCCCGGAACCCTCCACGAGCGTCCCAGCGAGAGAGATCTGCTCACTGGCCTACCTGTCTTTCAGGTAGTCGGCAACCGCCTTCTCGTTGTCCTCGGTTCGCAGAAAGACGGGCACGTTCTTGCGCTTGGTCGCCTTGTATGAGACGAAGATCCACTCGCCGGTGTCGAGCTGGGCGGTCCTCTCCAGCACCTCGAGGGGAAGGGCGAAAGACTCGGAGATCACCATCCTGTCGTAGAACCTGGGCAGGGTGCTCACAAAGTAGCTGTGGAGCTGCTGGAGGGCGGAGACGTTGAGACGAGCTACCCTCTGGGTCGCCAGCCAGCAGTGGATCCTGTACTTCCTCCCCTGTCTTAGCAGAGCCTCGACCGCCTGGTTCGATTGTATGGTGTTGTCCTTCTCGCGCGGCTCACCAGGGATGTACTCCTGAGCTTCGTCCAGGACTATCAGGATCTTCTTTCTGCTGCCCTGCTTCTTCCTGAGATAGAGGAGCCTCTGGATAAGGCGGCTGGCGACCATCCTCGCCTCCTTCGGGTCGGGAAGGTAGAGCACGTTCAGCCTGGGCGCTTCCTCCTTCACGACCTCCCACGCCAGCCGTTCCGGCGTCAGCTCGGTCGCGGTCTCCTCCTCCTTGCCCACGTCGGTCCCTACTGGAGTCTCCATGTACTCGGATATGGCGTTTAGCTCGGACCACAGCGATGTCCTGTCGTTCACCTTTCCCTTTATCCCGTCTATCAGGCCCGTCAGCTCGCCTTTGGTCTTCTCGTCGAGCTCTGAGAGCTTCGCGCTCTTCTGCAGCTTCAGCTCCGAGAAGAACCTTTTCGTCAGCCTCTCCAGCCCGATCTTTGCGGCCACGGCTCCCGACTTTCCGTCCTCTGCCGTACTGACAAGAAGCTCCTCGAGAGCACCGAGGTCGAGCGCCGACGCGTCCGTTCCCCAGGACAGCTTCTGCACCAGCTTCTTTGCCAGAAGGCCCGAGAAGATGCTCCGTATCGCCTCGTCGCTGACCGTCCCCTCCAGGCTCTCTGGTATCACCTGCGAGTTGTAGAGCTGCTGTGCGTCTCCAAGGGTCTCATATGACAGGATCCTGCCGTCCTCCTCGAGCAGGTCGATCAGGTGGGTCGCGTACTCCCCCGAGACGTCGAAGACGATCGTGGTAACGTCAGGGCTGGACCTCATCATCTTCCTAAGCAGGACGCTCGTAAGATTGCTCTTACCCGCGCCGGTATTGTGACAGAACACACCTCCGAATCCGGCCAGAAAATTCTCTGCGTCCGGAACCGACAAGTCATAGACGTAGTCAGAG
>JAPCJS010000127.1 GCA_027886825.1 Nitrososphaerota archaeon | reverse complement strand
TGGAAGTACCACTACGACCTGGAGACCTCGAAGCGGTGGTTCGGTCCCCTCGGTGGCACCGACTCCGAGGTTGGCACGCTCGTCCGTCTCGACCGATTCGCGAAGAACGCTGAGCGGCTCAAGGCGCTTGCGGAAAACCCGCAGGCCAAACTGACCGCCGAGATTCCCCCCGTAGTCGGCCACGATCAGTACTCTGACTTCATAGACGCGGTTGAGCTCGGCGTCGAGAAGAGGCTCGTCCTCAACGTTCCCAATCGCGGGATTCTGGGCCAGCTCCCGGACGACATCGCCGTAGAGGTCCCAGTCAATGTGTCGAAGGGCGGGAAGATCACTCCAGAGAAACTCGATCCGTTCCCGAAGCGTCTGCTCGATTTCGTTATCCTGCCAAGGATGCTGCGCGCCGAATGGGGTCTCGAGGCCTTCACGAGCGGGAGCAAGGAGGTCCTGGTTGAGAATCTGATCCGGGACCCCAGGACAAAGTCGGAGCGGCAGGCCAGGGAGACCATCGACCAGATCCTCGCATTGCCGGGGAACGAGCGAATGTCTGCCCACTACCGATGACCGTCCCGGGAGTACGCGGAGCCCTCCCGTAACCCGGGCGTCGTGAGCGATAGGTCGAAGGATCAGGGCAGCGGCTTCAGCTTCTCTCGAAGCCACTCGAACGCGTCCTCTTGCATCTGGACGTCAAACTTGTGAGGCCCGGGGTAGAACTTGCCCTCATAGTTCTTCGGATATCCCATCTTCTCATATATGCTCCCTATCTTGTTGTGCGCCTCGGTCTGCCCTTCCAGGGAAAACAGTCCATCTTCCCTGTCGTACATTGAAAGAAGTGGCAGGGGTGCGTGCAGAGCCATGACATCGGGAATGTCGAGCATCTCGAGGAGATGGGGGACGTACATGATCACATCATGGCCTTGGATGTGATTCCGGAGCATGCTTCCGAGGGTGCTCATCCAGCCGACGCAGAACCCTGCCTTTATCCGTGGGTCCATGCCTGTGAGGAAGGCCGAACGCAGTGCGCCCCCGGACAGACCGCCACAGCCTATCCTCCCTGCGTCGACCTCCGGCCGTGAGACTAGGTAGTCGACGCTTCTCCGGTCTTCGTAGAGGACTATCCCCGGCCAGGTCGTCCCCGCGCACAGGACTGTGCTCATGGTGAGCCCTGCTTCCGTGCTGTCCCAGTAGTGGTTGTACGCACGAATGAACTCGTCCGAGCCTTCACGAAGTCCCCTGAACGGCTCAGCGTGGGCCGGGTTCATGCTCTCCAGGGGAATCCTCCTGCTTCCCCACATGAAAGAGTCCACCGCCAGGACCGCGAATCCTCTCTTAGCGAGTTCCGTGGCCCAGCTCCTTCCTCCGTAGTGCTTAGACTTGAACTCGTCAAGAAGCGGGCTCCGAATGCCTGTCTCGACTATCTTCTCTTTGCCATAGTAGAAGAACCCCCCGTGGTCGTGCAGTGCAGCCACTCCTGCAAGTTTCTCTCTCCCTTCCGGATAGATGAAGTAACCTCTGGTTCGCGGCCCATAGGGCATATCGTAGGAGATATTCTCTATTACCATGCCATCCTCAGTCCTCTTTGAATCGGTAGAGGAGTTAAGAGGGGTGCTGTCCGGAGCGAAGTTCATCTGCTCGGAGAGCCTCCGGCGAGCCTCGGTCCTCCAGGCGTCGACGTCTCCCCACTCCTTGGACAGGAACGAGAGTGAAGGTTGCTTGGGAGGGAGGCTCCGGAGCATTTCGTAGTAGATGCCCAGGTCGGGCTTTGGCGCCTCATTCACAGGCGGTTTTCATTTTCCCCTTTCTTAAGGTTCTTTTGTTGCTCGAGGCGCTTTGGGCTAGTCCGGGCGGTCACCGGTCCCCTGCCTGAGCAGAGCTCGCCAACCAGAACGGCTAGTTGCTTCTTGGCCTCGTTGCTCAGGGGCACGTGCGGGCTGCGCGTATCGGATGAACTCAAGATTCGTCTTAGTCTGGATGTCTCTTTTTGGATCTCTGCCGACGACGCCGAGTTGAGGGTCAGGAAATCTATCCAACACTTGTAACTGGCAAAGAGTCTCCTTGCTGCGTCGACCCGACCAGCTCTGAAATCCCTGTACATCTCGATCACAAAATCGGTCATGCACGAGGCGGGTATGGTGCCGTGTGTTCCTAGCTCCATCTCTTGGAGAAGGAGCCTTGCGCCCATCCCTCCCAGGACGCTCAGCTTGTCCAGCTCTCTGATTCCCAGCACGTCTTCCATTCTCCTCAGCGAGTCTCCCCCCTCGATCTTGACGGATACCAGGTTGCTGTGCTCCCTAACCAGCTGGGCGTACATGCTGGGCCTGATGTGGACTCCTGTGAAGTCCTCAGAGTCCTGGATCATCACAGGGAGGTCGACCTCCTCGAGCTGCCTTGAGAAGTGCTCGTAGATCGCAGTGTCGGTCCTAGGGCCGACCAACGGGGGCATGGTGATCGTACCAGACGCACCAACGTCCTTGGCATGCCTTGCGAGTTCTATGGCCGGCTCGGTCCCGATGTGGTTCACGCCGGTCCAGACAGGGACGCGGCCGTCCGCTTCATCTATCACCACCTCGAACGTCCTCCGCCTCTCATCGTCCGAGAACTTGTAGAACTCTCCGGCCACGATGGAGACGGCAACGCCCTGAACGCCCCACTCCACGTTCCTCGCTACCAGGGATCTGAGGCTCTTTTCGTCAAGGCGGCCCTTCGGCGTCGTTGGCGTGCTCAGAGCTGGTATCACGCCGCTCGGGTTTCGCAAAACGTCCTACCTCACAGACGGCACCAAGGGTTCCACCGAAGTAGTCGGCAAAGAAGATGACCCCATGGCTCGCGTGCCCCGACCCGAGGAACAATAATAAGGATTTGGAGAGAGTTGGAGTAGTTGCCTCCCGCCTCGGGCGTTTCCTCGGCGAAGAACATCAGTCCGGGGCGATGCTTCTCATTTGAATCTGTCAATGGAGAACGGTCTGATCGCATCTGCGACCCTGCCTCCTGTGAGGAATTGGACGATATACCTGGCCGTCACCGGGGCAAGGACCACTCCGATGTGACCGTGACCCGTGGCGATGACCAGCCCTTCCACACCGGTGGGCCCGAGAATTGGGGCTCCGTCCGGGCTCTTTGGTCTTACGCCAGCCCACATCTCGTCAATGGGAAGACTCTGCACCGAGGGTATCACCTCGCTCTCCCTCTGGAGCAGGTTCATTACGCCGCCGACGGTGTTCGAGGCGTCGAATTCCCCGGGCTCCATCGTGGAACCGATGATCAGACGACCCGCCCGCGGGATGCTGTATCCCCCCTTCGCGGAGACGATGCGAGTCAGAGGATGGTTGGGATCCATCCTCAGGGCCATCATCTGCCCCTTGGCCGGAGTCACGGGCGGCCTGTCTGCCTCGGGAATCCCTCCGATCTTCTCGGACCAGGCCCCAGCGGCGAGGACGACCTGGTCCGCGTTGAAGACTTCGCCACCGAAGCAGATTCCACGCGTCTGATTGTTCTCGACGAGGATGGACTCTACACGGGTGTGCTCGTAGAGCCGACCGCCTGCTCTGAGGTAGGCCTCGCGGAGCCCCTTCATCGTCTCTCGGGGGTCCACCTGAGCGACTGTGGGGCTCAGGATCGCCGCCAGGAGCGTTTTCGAGACCTCCGGCTCCATTTCCAGCGTCTCTTTGGCTGTTAGCAGTTCCATTTGCAGTCCAAGGCCCCTCTGCAACTCGTAGTCAGACTCAAGCCTGGTCATCTCGTCTCTGCTGAAGGCGACCCTGAGTGATCCGGTCGCTCGGTAGCCGATGTCGACTCCTGAGGCCTGCTCGAGTTCCTTGGAGAAAGTCTTCCACAACTCTTGTCCTTCCCTCTGCGCTCCCAGGATAGACAGGGCCATCTCGGAGACATCAGCCGCCTTTGGACTCCTTCCTATGTGGGCTGCGATCATTCCCGCCGTGGCCCAGCTAGCTCTCCGCCCGCACACATCCTCCTCGAAGATGGTGACCTCCGCGCCCTTTCTCCGGAGGTACCAGCCTATGGAGAGCCCGATTATTCCGCCACCGACAATCGAGATCAATCTTTTCAGATCCTCGGACCATCGTCGGCCGGTGGCCTAGAGTTCGAGTCTCTCGCCGCCGTCAACTATTGCCAGCCTTGAGCTGGGGCTGACAGACTTGAGGACCGCCTCGATGGGATGTGGGTCTTCTCTCGTCTCGACCCATAGATTCCAGTGCATCGGGACGACCACTCTTGCCCTGAGATCTCTCGCAGCAAGTGAGAGTTTCTCGGCGTTCATGTAGTAAGGCTTCTCCGGGCTGGGGATCTGCTTACCGAAGTTGAGGAGGGCTACATCGACTTTGTATCTGTCGCCAATCTCCTTGAACCCCTCAAAGTAGGCCGTGTCACCGCTGTGCAGTATGTTGCCCCGGGGAGTCATAATGAGGGTCATGAGAGCCCACTGCTCGTATGGATCGCTCGCTCGAAACGCTCTTACCGTGAATGAGGGGGAGATTCTGAGCTCGTCCCCAGGGCGCAAGGTGAGAGCGTTAGACTGGGGGTAGCCCGCGGCGATGGCCTTCCTGATGGATGACTCGGGGCCGAGAAACCTGGCACCCGTTGACTTGGTTATCCCAAGGAGCGTGGCGACATTGCAGTGGTCCTCGTGCTCGTGGGTCGACAGGATTGCCTCGGCTTTCCTTACTTCGCCGGGGGCGAATGGAGGGAGATAGGCACGGTGGTTGGTTCGACTCGGGTCAGGAGGTACAAGCCAGGGATCCACGTAGACCACCTCTTCCCCGGAGCGGATAGCAAAGCCCGCTCCGCCGAGTCCCCATATCCTGGTTTCTTGGGTCGGGGCGGAAGACTCGATTTCCATCAACAGTTCAGCGCCCATCTCGTATGTCAGCCTCGTCAGAACTCGGAGGGGCCCTAAAAAGCGATGTGTTTGTCAGAGCCGACTGCCCTCGCAGAATCAGGCTAATTTGGCAGCTCCCAATTTGGGGTTCCGGCGACTTGACGCGATGAACGCACGGACACTGGTGTTTCCCAGCCAGGTCACAAGTCCATACTCTGACAAGGCCTAAATAATCTCCAGATTCCTTTCAATCTCCCAGACGCGTTGAAGGCAAAGGAGTATCTCAGGCGGATCGTTTACAGGCGAAGCGAGATAGATAGATGGATTGCGGGGTCGTACCCGTTCTCGGTCTACGATTCAGATGTCGGGTACATCCACCGAGACAGACGCTGCAGAGAAGGGATAGGTGGTTCCCTGTGCACCTACACCTACGACCGTGGGTCAGGCGCGCGAACGATGGTCAATCACGCAAGTGCTGCCTGTCGAATAAACACCTACGGGGACAGCTACACCAACTGCGAACAGGTGAATGATGGAGAGACTTGGCAGGAGCTACTCGCCGCACGGATCGGGGAACCCTTAAGGAACTTCGGAGTAGGAGGACAGTCTGTCTACCAGATGTACCTTCGCATGAGGAGGGAAGAGATGCGTTTTCCAGCGAAGTACATTATTCTGAATATCTACTGCGACGATCCGTTCAGAAGTCTTGTACCGTGGCAAAGAATCAGAGTGAACTGGTGGGGCACTAGCCACACAGGGCCTCCTCAACCCTACATCAGAGCCAATCCTGTGACCAAAGAATTCCGAGAGTTCAAGAACCCTTGTCCGCACCCGAATGACTTGTACGACTTTTGCAACCTGGACTGGGTCCACGAACACTTCAAGGACGACTTCATCCTACGGATAATGCTGGCAAAGGCTAACGCCGAGGCAGGGACTCCCGAAGACAGCTACATGGATATCGAGACCCTGGCTGAAGAGTATGGTGTAAGAACGAAGATCAGGACCTCAAGGAAGCTTCTCGATGTCGCCAACTCGCTATACCGAGACTCAGCAGTCTACGGAGGCATGCGTCTGGTAGAAAAGACCGAGGACTTCGCCAGAGCGAATGACAAGCAGGTCCTCTTCATCAGCTCATACACCACATTCACGGTAGCCGATAAGATTAGCCGTGGTCATGAACCGAGGCTGCCCGAGGTTCGTAGACCTGGCCACTCCTTTGATGAGGACTTTGTCCGGTTCATGAAAAGGCGAGGAAAGAGATACGTAGATCTCATGGAAGCGCACCTGGCGGATTATTCCCGAAAGAGGGTGACTGTGCCCGAGTATCTCCGGGAGTTCTGGACTGTTCCCACAGAGGCGGTCACGCACTACGCCCCTGCAGGAAACCAGTTCACTGCAGCTGGAGTGATAGACAAGTTGGTCGACATGCTGGTGCCGAAGCCTCCAGCGTATCTACCTGGATCACCCGAGAAATGGGACACGTGCGTAACCCTCGACCAGGATAGATCATAGGTTCAAACTAGAGCAGCGACAGTTCGGCTAACCCCGAAACATTCTAAAGACCAGAGGTGGGTGATCCCACCACTCACATGCCAAGGATATGCATCATAGGCGCGGGGAGCGCCGCGTTCGGCTCCTGGATCAGCGACCTGTGCGTGATGAAGAGCGCTCCGGGAAGTACCATCACAATGGTAGACACAAACAAGGATAGGCTCAGCGCAGCATACAACGTCGCGACGAGATATGTGAAGGAACTCGAAGTCAACATCTCAATCGAGATATGCGACGACAGGCGTCAGGCTCTGAAGGGCGCAGACTACGTAATCAATACGGCATTTGGAGGTCATGACTACACGGAGCGCATGAGGGGGATAGGCGAGAAGCACGGCTACTATCGCGGTGTTGACGCCGTTGACTTCAATTTTGTCTCGGACTACTACACGATACTCGGATTCAGGCAGTACCAGCTCGCCCTGGACATCGCCTCCGACATGGAAAAGAGCTGTCCAGATGCGTGGCTTCTCCAGTTTGCCAATCCGATTTTCGAAGTGACGACTCTGCTTCAGCGAGAGAGGAGCAGGATCAAGACCATAGGTTTTTGCGACGGATACGTGGCCATCTATCGTCTCCTGGCCGCCATCGGAATGAACGCAACAGAGGCGGACTTTCAGGTGGCGGGGGTGAATCACTGCATCTGGCTCACAAAGTTAAGGAACAAGAAGACAGGGGAAGACGGCTACCCGCTCATCGACGACTGGGTGGCTAACGAATCGAAGAACTACTGGGAGACCCACGATCTAAGCCTCTGGCAGGAGACTCTCAGCCCTGCTTCTGTCGACGTGTACAAGATGTACGGCCTCTATCCCATCGGCGACACGACTCGGAGCTTCACCTGGAAGTACCACTACGACCTGGAGACCTCGAAGCGGTGGTTCGGTCCCCTCG
>JAPCJS010000070.1 GCA_027886825.1 Nitrososphaerota archaeon | reverse complement strand
GATCGCTCCAGCAGGACCCAACACCACCGCGATGGCAGGGACAACAACCCCTGTCACGGTAGTGGTAAGCTCTCTGATCGGCGAGACCACAGTACACCAGACTGGTGTCCCAGTGACCCTTGCTCTCTGTGATCACGGGTCATGTGCTGGCACCACCGCGAAGTACGTCGGCTTGTTCAGTGGATCCTCAAGCTTCAGCGGTGTGACGAACAGCACCGGTGGAGTCACTGCCAAGTTCGCGGTCGACACCAAGGCCGGACGCCAAGCCATCTTCAACGCAACCGTCTCCGCACCAATCACAGGGAACACGAAGAACGTCGTGGTCTTTGTACTACCTCACAACGTGACCACGATTGCGGGACCCGCCAGCCAGTTCAACGTCAAGGTCGGATTTGGCACAACGCTAACTCCGAGCACGACCTATGCAACACCCAGCGCGACGCTCTATGTGAACGTCATTCAGTCTGATGCATATGGTAACCTTGTCAAGACAGGCGCCAACCAACAGACTCAGATCACTCTCGTCCCATCCGCTGGATTCGTCACCGCGACCAGCATCTACATACCCACAGGCTGCTTCGAGACCAACGGAACGACCGGCGTCGGTTGTAATGTTGGCTTCAGTGGATTCGGGCCAATCGCCTGGACCATGCCAAGCACACTTGGGCCAGTCACCATAACAGCCTCGGGCGTCCTCAATGGCAAGCAGATCACATCAGCGGCATACACCGTGACCGTGGTCAGCGCTTCGCCAACCATCTCCGTAATCTCGCCAAAGCCAGTGAGTGGCTTCATCTACACCAACAACCAGGCAGTCGTATTCTCTGGACAGGCCAATGTCTCTCTGGGCTTCCCAGGTACGGCTCACATCAAGACCATCGGATACAAGATAGGCACCAACCCATGGCAGACAGCCTCTGTCGCACAGCTCAACAAGGCCACATGGAGCGTTGCGATCACACTGCCTGTCGGCTTGAGCACTATCACCTTCAATGCAACCGACAGCAACTCTCCAGCCAACACAGTCGTCAGCTCGCCCTACAGCGTCCTTGTAGACACCTCCACACCAACGATAGTCTGGACAACGGTCGCCGGAACAACTGTCAATGCCACCACCCCGCTCACAGCGAAGATAGTGAGCAGCGAAGGTGACTTGAACGCGACCTCCGTCGTCCTGCGCTACAACGGTACAGTGCTGCCTGCCTCTGGCATAACAGTCACCGGCACCAACAGCCCCGGAAACAACGTGACCTACACAGTCACGGCGAATCTGCCGGGCGGTCACTGGACAGTCCAGCTCATGGCCACTAACCTGGCCGGAACTACAGGCTCGTCCCCGACCCTTACCGTCTTCCAGCAACTCACACCAACCTCGTCCTTCGTACTCGTGGGCAGTGTCGTAAAGGCAACCGTCGGGGGTAACCCAGACGGAATCACCGGCACATACCTCAACAACCTCCCCGGCACCCAGACCGTAACGGTCATTGGGACCGCAACCAACGCAGCAGGCCAACAAATAGCCGCAGCGACAGCAACCATCACCATCAACTCCCTTGGTCAGCAGACCTTCAGTCTGTCCTTCCTAGGACTGACTCCAGGCCAGACCTACACAATCAACTTCTATGCCGTATCGTCCGCGGGAGTCGCAGGCTCGGTCCTGTCGACTACGACGCTCACAGCGTAGAACGGTGATACGACAATGAAGACAATCCCAATCGCAGCGGCGGGCCTTCTCGCCGCGATCCTCCTTCTTTCCCCAGCATTCGCTGCAGCGGCAACCACATACACAGTGGCTGTCACGACCAACGCAACATCGTACTCTGGAACGCAGACGATCAGCATCACGGGCACCATCTCTCCTGGACCGGGTGTCGGTACAGGAGCGGTGATCACCATAACCAACCCAACCGGGACTCAGGTGTTCAACACCGAAGCGACCGTATCGGCGAGTGGCTCCTTCAGCGCCTCGACGAACGCGGGAGGAACAACCCTGTGGACCACCGGTACATACACCGTGAGCGCTTCGTGGTCGCCTTCCATCAGTACGACTCCAACAGTAGCAACATCCACCTTCAAGTACACAGGAGCTAGCACACCCAACCTCACTGGAAACAGTCTGGTCGTGGTAGCTACCGGCCCCAGCTTAGTCTATGCAGGTCAGACGGCACAGATCACCGCACTCGCCTATTGGACAAACGGGTCCTTGGCGAAGACCGCTTCGATCAGTGCTTTCCTGTATCTGCCTAGCGGCACACTCGCAAACACCTTCAGCTCGGTCACAGGCAACCTCGCCGTCTTTTCATACCCGCTTCCTGCCAGCAGCCCTGATGGCTCCTACGGAGTAGTTGTCAGTGCAAAGGTCGGGAACACCACAGCGTACACCCTAACCAGCCTCACAGTGAACAGCATGGTAGTGTCCTCAACCGGACTCGCCGGCATCACTGGGATGCTCAAGAACATATCCGCATGGGGTACCACAATCACGGGCATATCCACCTCACTCGGATCACTCACCACAACGGTCAACTCTATCTCCAGCACAGTCAACTCCATCAATACAGCACTCTCCACCATATCCACTGATGCACACACAGCAGCCACTCAAGCGGCAAGCGCAAGCACTGCGGTTGCAAGTCTGCAGAACAGCATCAACACACTACAATCTAGTATAACTTCCATCACTGGCAGTCTGACTACTCTGCAAAGCGACGTGACCAGTCTTCAGACCTCTGTTACCAATCTCGCAGGTCTCTCAACAACGGTTGGGAACCTACAGAATTCGGTCAACACTCTGAACTCGACTGTATCTAACGACCAGACTTACATTCTGGTTGTCGCAGCGCTAGCAGTCATAACTCTAGTACTCGAACTCGCAATATTGATTAGAAAGATGTCCTAAACGGACACTCTTTCTCTCCTCTTTTTTCTACCACATTCCTAGGGGACACTCCGCACCTTCTTAGGGGCTTAAATAATCCGACGAGTTCAATCTCCATGAAGAGGAAGGGGATTAGCTCCGTCTATGGTTTCATCATGATCTTCCTGCTCTCGATGGCTTCGATCCAGACCTGGTCATCTGCTGTGGGCTCCATGGAGAACATTCAGGGCGCGTCGGACCAGAGCCACCAGATCCAGCAACTCCAGGGTATCGAGCACCTGTCACTTGCATACTCAGACGAGAATCTTACGATCGTCAACGACGGGCAGGTACCTGCCACGGTTGAGTTCCTCCGACTCGTGGGCCCCAACAGCTCGAGCACCATCGCCCTCGGTGCGCCCATAGCGGTCGGGGCCTCGCTCAACCGATCCATCCCATCCGGGGACTCGATCGAGGCGGTGACCTCGCTCGGAAACGTCTTCGTTCTCTCGGCAAGCTCAGATCCGCCTGGCTCCGCGTGGTCCGGTCCCACAGGGACTGCCGGATCACAGAGCGCCCAGCTCTTCGAGAACGCCTACGATCCCTCGATAATATACCTCAGCTCTGGGATGGAGGTGCACGCCTTCTCGCTGTCAGGCCACACCCTCTGGTCCTTCGACGCGGGAGCAGGGGTCGTGACCGACGTGATGCCCATCTCGGCCGGCGACGTCTACGTCTCGGTCGGATATGTGGGGACCTCGGGCGCCGCGGTGCTCTACGAGCTGGACTCGGGGGGACACCTTATCGCCACATACACAGGCCAGACGTCCAGTCCATCTGGCCTCTTCTCGCCGACCGAATCGATGGGGGATGATTCCGGCTATGCGCTCTACGGTGGCCGGTTCTATTCACCAGAGGGCCCTGTAGGCTCCGCTTCCAGCGACACGCTCTTGCTGGCTGCCACCGACTCGTCCCACTTTTACCTCTATTCGACGAGGGGACAGGTCTACCAGGACGGGACGTGCGAGGGCGGAGGGAACGAGATGAACGTCTGGTCCTACGCGCTGGGACCCGGCTCTGCTGGACGAGCGAGCACGAACTGGGAGGCATACATCTATCTCGGCGCATGCAACATCTATCCCCAGCAGCTGATCGGCGCGAGCACGGGGGGTGACGTGGTAACGCTGCTGTTCGCGGACCCCGCCTTCACCGACCCTGTCGGGGGATCTTACCGGGGAGAGAACCCCTTCCTCGTCGTCCTCTCCACCACAGGTCAGACCGTTTATGAGCGGGTGATGCCCTCGAACGGCTACTCTGCCGTGGCGACCGACGGGTCGAACGTGTATCTCGCCCTGCCCGGGTCTAACGAACTGCAGGTGGTCTCCATCTCGACGCAGACGATCGCCACCTACGACCTTGGCTTCCCGGCGTCCGGCCTCATCTGGCGGTACGGCCACCTCTTCGCGATATCGGGTGACGAGGTGAAGGTCTACGACTCTTCGATGAGACTCAACAGGACCATCGAGTTCTCCCCGCTCACGCTGACATCGTTCTCGAACTCGTTCGCGCTCGCGGCGATCATGCAGGCCCCCTCCTTCCTAGTCATCAACGGTACGAGCTACGCGGCCCTCACAGAGGACTCGGAGGGCTACAGCCACCTTGTGGTCGCGAACTACTCCTGATCTCTCGGGCCGGCCATCTCTTAAATAATCAGGAACAGCGCCGAGGTGCGAAGCCGGAGTAATAGCCTCTTTGTCGCAAGTCGAGATAGCCCGGAGGTCAACGCGCGGTTCGTTCGCACTCTTCGGCGGGAATCTCCTCAGCACGGTGTTCTCGTTCGTAGCCATAGTGTTCATCGCGAGGTTCCTTGGTCCGAGCCAGTACGGGGTCTACACCCTCGCCGTTCTGATCCCGACCATCCTACTCAATTTCGTGGGGTTCGGGGTTAACTCGGGGGTGACCCGCTTCGCCGCCTATCACCTCTCGCAGGGCCGTCCGGAGCTCGCCAAGAGGATGACGGTCAACGGCGTGACCTTCCTCGTCCTCTTCGGAGCCTCGCTCGCAGTGGTCTCCTATGCGGGCTCGGGGATCCTCTCTAGCTTCGTGCTGCAGCGGGCTGAGATCAGCTCCTTCGTGCAGTTCGCATCCCTACTGATCGTCGCGCAGACGCTCTTCCAGGCGGCCGTCGCCGCTCTTCTCGGATGGAGCGAGATGGGCAACATAGGCCTGACGAACATCTTGCAGGGCCTGCTGAGGCTCGCGATCACACTCCCTCTGCTCGTACTCGGGTTCGCGGTCCTGGGAGCGCTGACCGGCTACGTGTTCTCCGTCGCGCTTGCGGGGGCACTCTCCGTCGTCATCCTCTGGCGGAACATGTCCGGCGCCAGCACCAAGCCGATGGAGGGGTTCGTCTCGGACATTCGGACCATGCTCTCCTACGGGAAGACCCTCTTCGTGGGACAGTTCGTGACCAACATCTCCGCGCAGTACGTCGTCGTGATCCTCGCCACTGTCGCCTCGAACACATATGTCGGTTTCTACCAATCCGCGGCCAATTTCGTGATAGCCATCACGCTGACCTCGGGGGCCATCAGCCAGGCCCTCTTCCCCGCCTTCGCGCACCTCCAGGGGACCGAGGGGGATGTCACCCGGGCGTTCACCTACGCAACAAAGTACACGGGCTTCGTGCTCACCCCGATAATCTTCCTGCTGATGGGAGCCTCGATACCGGTCATCCAGGTCTCGTTGGGTTCCTCCTACGGCGTCGCGTCGTCCTACCTCGCCCTGCTGGCATTCTCCAACGTCTCACTCCTCTTCGGGGCAGGGGTGCTGCCGTCCTTCTTCAACGGCGTGGGACAGCCCAAGTTCTACATGGAGTTCAGCCTGGTGGGCGCGGTGCTCCAGGTAGTCCTGGCTCCCCTCTTCACCATCGTTCTGGGCCTGGGGATCCTCGGCCTTATCGCCTCCACTCTGGTGTCTAACATCGCAGCGGTGGTCAGCGGCGTCTATCTGGCCTCCCACTTCTTCAGGGCCAGGATCGACATTCCGGCCTGCCTGTCCATCCTCGTCTCGTCGATCCTGGCATTTCTCGTGGTGCTTCCGCTCGAGGTCTCGCACTTCAACCAGTTCGTGCTCCTTCTACTCGAGATCGGAGTCTTTGCGGGGGTCTACCTGACCGCAGCTCCGCTCCTGCGGGCGATACGACCCGAAGACCTGGAGATACTTGGCTCGGCGCTCGTCGGGCTCGGGAGGTTCAAGACTATCATCCTGCCCATACTCGCATATGAACGGTTCATACTGAGGCACTCGAGCCGCCGGACATAGCCCACTGCCTCAAGGAGCCGAGAAGCCTTTTATCGGAGCGGAAACCCGTCACCCTCTATGAAGAAGACAGAAGCGGTCGTCCCTGCGTTAGTGCTCCTCGCGCTCTTGCTCGGAGCAGTGGGCACAGCGGGCGCGGCGACGCCTGGCTACGCTGTCTACAGCGTGCAGCTCTCGTCCATGGGTGTCGTGCACAGAATAACTGTGAACGCGTCGGTAGCAGCCACATCGAACGTCGGCTACGACAAGCTGATGCTCGGTATCGTCTCCGGCGGCTCAGACTTCAACTACTCGCGATCGATAAACTCGTCGCTCAATATTTCGCCGTTCCTCCCCTCGGTCTCCAACCAGACATTCAGGTACGCCTCAAATGGCACCTCGGTCTCTCTCAACGTGGCGAAGAACGGGACAGTCCCCGTCCAGTTCCATGGCGGCAGCTACCAGCTGACCAGCTACGCGTTAAGCGCCCAGATCGTGACAAACGGCACCTCCAAGGCGATCAGCGGCGGCCTTCTCACCTTCCCGTCTGGCCTGATCTACTCCGTCCGTGTCAGCGCACCTCTACCGGATGTGCAGGGACTGGGCGCTAAGGGTGTGGTGATGCCTGGTTACGGCACGGGCGCAGATCCATTCCAGTCGCTCGCGGGCCTGCCCTCGGGCACGATAAGTCTCTCATTCACGCTTCTCTCGACTTCGTTGCCGCTTACCGGGCCGAGCTCCTCTGCGACGGAGCAGGCGGCCTCCATAGGAATCGGGGCAGGAGCGGTTGTCTCGGTTCTGGCTCTCGCACTCGGAGTGCAGTACAAGCGGAAGCACGAACCCGAAGCGCAGACAAAGCCCGAATACGCAGTCGATTAGATCAGGACGTCCCCGGACTCCCGAGTGCTCGCGGGGAATCAGCCTTGGAAGATGTCCTGCTATTCGAGGAGGCCGTGAAGGACTATGGCTCGAAGAAGATCGGTCCCATCACTCTCTCGATAAGACGGGGAGAGGTGGTCGGGCTCTTGGGCCCAAACGGGTCAGGAAAGTCGACCTCTATTAGGCTGGCTCTCGGGCTCGCGCGCCCCTCATCGGGGAGGGTCTTGACGATGGGGCTGAACCCGCTACGGGACCATGTGAAGGCCCTGAGCAGGGTCGGATACTCGCCGGAACTCCCAAACCTCCAGACCTTCATGTCTCCCAAGGAGCTGCTGGAGCTCATCGGGAGGGAACTCGGCCTCAGCTCCGCGACGAGGATGGAGCAGATCCCGACTGTGCTCGAGAGCGTAGGCCTCCTGAACTACCAGGACTACAAGATAGGGAAACTGAGCAAGGGAATGGTGCAGCGGCTGTCCGTCGCGCAGGCCATGCTGGGATCTCCCTCCCTTCTCATACTCGACGAGCCTATGATCGGGATCGACCCCGCGGGCGCGCTCCACTTCAGGTCTCTCTTCCGCAAGTTCTCAAGCGACGGAGGCACGATAATCATGTCCTCCCACATCATGTCTGAGGTGGAGTCGCTCTGCAGCAGCCTCGCGGTGATCCACTCGGGACGGCTGATCTTCAGGGGCCAGATCCAGGACTTCATCGCCCGCTCTCTGGACACCCGGCTGGTGGAGGTGGAGGTGGTCTCTCCATCGGACGGCCTGCTGGCGAAGATCCGGACCATCTCGGGAGTGATGGGCGTGACAAGGAATGCCTCTGGATTCACGGCCGAGATCGAGAAGGGACGGGACGTCAGGAGCGAGATATCGAGGACGGTCGTGGATTCAGGCGCTAGCCTCCTCTCGATCGGGTACTCGCGGAGCGAGCTCGACGAGGCGTACCTCGCCGCGATCCGGGGGTCTGGCGGCTGAACCTAGTCAAGGTCTGGTGGTTCGCCCTCTACGAGGTGCGGAGGGCGGTCGCAAGGAAGAAGGTACTGGCGCTCGTCGTGCTCACAATCCTAATCGACACGATACCGTACTACCTGCTCAGGTCGAGCGGGCCGACGCTCCTCCCGGTCGTCGACGACCCATACCTCTGGGTGACCGGAATATTCGTCCCGCAGGGCTTCTTCCTTCCTTTCATCGCACTCCTCATCGCAGCCGGCTCCATGTCCGAGGAGTACGAGCAGGGGACGGCCGAGGTGCTCCTCTCCAAGCCGGTTAGCAGGGAGGAGTTCTTCTTCGGCAAGTTCTCGGGCGGGTTCCTCCTGCTCACCATCGTGATCCTGCTGAACGCAACCCTCAGCCTCACCTCCGCCACCCTGGCCTTCGGCACCCAGCTGGCGCTCGGCGTCCTCCCGCTCGTGGTCGTCGCGCAGATCTTCTCGTCCATCGTCTTCTACTCGGTGGCCTTCATGTCAGGCGAGCTCGTCAGGCGGTCCTCGCTCTCGTACGTCCTCGCCTCGGCTGTCTACTTCACGAGCGAGATCGCCGGGATATACCTCAGGGTGATCTTCACGCTGACCGGCAACACGTTCTACCAGCAGATCAACTTCTACCTCCCGACGACGCCCGTGAGCTCTCTCCCCTTTCTTGTCGGAACACCAGGTCTTCCTGCCCAGGCTCTGGACGTGCTGAGGTTCGTCGGGACCGGCGCGACGGAGACATCAATCACCTTCTCTGTGGGCCTGATAGTCGCGTTTGCGGTGGGGGCCGTGCTGGTCGCAGTGCTTCACTTTAGATGGGCAGACATCTCAAAGAGAGTCGCGTGATCGTAGCACGTCCTAGATGCCGGGGCGCGCATGAGGTTCTCCTCAGTCTTGCTGACTCTGGAAGCTAAGTTGGGCGATCAATCTGAATCTGCTCCAGGCAGCGCGTGGTGACTCGCGTGATTACCCACGCACAGCCCGAAATGATAACTTGACAGAGGACACCGAAATGGGAAGCCAAGGTTCATATCGGTTCGTCGACTCTGCAGACTGGCTTGAGCTCGCTGGGATATCTCGTCTATCTCGCGTTCATCTTTGTGCCGGGAGTCGGACTCGGAGAGCTCCTGGAGGTGTGGAGAGAACACGATTCCCTCACAGCAAGGATAGCATTTTCGTTCGGGCTCGGGCTCACAGTCGACACGACGGTCGTCATGGTACGCACATCGGGAGTATTTCCTAGCCTGGTAGGTCTCGACCTCTGGACGATCTACAGCACGATCGTCTTCGGGCTCGCCGTCTTCCTGCTCTCGTCTGCCATCCGCAAAAGAGTCGGTCTGTGGGTAAGACCGCGGAGGCTCGATCTTGTGATGGCTGCGATTGTTCTTGTGCAGGGCCTGATGATCCTGCTATACTTCCAAAAGTATCCGATTTTTCCCGAGTACCAGAGCCCTGACTATGCCGCTCATGTCCAGTATGCTCAGGCTCTGATCTCGGGCAGCTCGGCGTCCATCCCGGCAGGTCTGCTGTACTACGGGGTGCATTTCCAGCTTGCGTCTTCCCTGCTTCTCGTGGGCGGCAACCCACTCGTCACGGTCCGCTTGACTATGGCTCTCTTGGCTGTGCTCTCCCCGCTCCTCTTCTACCTGATCGCGCAGAGGTTGTTCTCGAGCAGCGTAGCTGCTGCGATCGCCGCGCTGGTTTATTCCCTCTCCGGAACGATCTGGTTTGGCAGCATCTTCAACACAGGACTGTACGCCAACTTCTTCGGCATACTGGCCTCCCTTTTTCTCATCGTCGCTCTGATCGAGGTGGGTCAGAACCTCAGGTCTCGGGGCGCGTGGGCCGTGCTCTGTCTTGCTGCGATCACAGCATACTTCTCTCATTACTCCACGATCACCTTGTTGCCAGCAGTGTTGCTGCTTCCATTGGTAGAATACTTCGCGGACAGAGCTCTTCCCAAGCGGCTCATCCTGGCTTCCCTCTTGGTCGTCGCCCCTGCCGCGATCGCCCTCTTGGTCTACCCGAGCATCGTCAATTCACTTGAGCTTGCCTCCAACGGAGGAGGTGTAGTGACCGGAAGCACCTGGATTTCCGGCCTCCTCTCTGCGGTCCCCATCCTGAGCTACATGGCGGTCGAGGTGACCTATGATGTAGGGTTCCTCATCATGCTCATCCTGTTTTTGGTCTACCTATGGAGAACATTCACCATGAGATCGCCTCTCATGTTTGTGCTGCCGATCTGGTTCATCTCTCTGCTGGTCACCTCGCCCCTGAGCATAGGTGCATGGAGGTTTTCATTCGAGGCACTGGTGCCGCTAACTCTGATGGCGGCATTTGGACTCTTCTCGCTTCTCCCAAGGTTCGAATTCAGGAAAGGCAGAAAGGCTTCACCGACCCTGTACTGGAAGGCTGGACTGATATTGGTCCTGGTGTTGGTCCCTCTTTTCGCCGGTTCGTGGGGCGTCCAGCTGGTTTCGGACGCGACGACCGATACACAACTCATCTCACAGTCTCAGCTCGCAGTCAATGATTCGATCTTCTGGCTAGGAACGCACACCCCCGAGAACTCGACGTATCTCTCGGTCTCAGACTTCCGTTTCACCTACACCTCCCTTTTCTTCGATCGGCAGACGACATATGTGTACCTGAGTCAACCTGGTCAGGCGATACCCTACGCCAACCAGCAGTACATACCGTACATCATAGTGACTCAACTTGTGACGGCCGCTATCCCGAACATCCCTCAGGACTTTCCTTGGAACAATTTCCCTTCCGCATCCGATTCCAACTTGACACTGATCTATTCCAATTCGGACGTTAGAGTATACCAGCTGACCTGAGGAAAGGCATGTCCACCCTCAAATGCCCAACTGCTCCAGCCCGTCGCGAGAGTCTAGTCTCCGAGAAAGGCTAATACGCTTTCACGGAAAGGTCCAGAATTCACAAATGAAGACAGGGAGGAGTCCTCCTGCATGGTCGTCGACAATAACGAGATTGTCTGGTTATGCCGAGCGCATGGGCTGGGCGAGGACCGCAGCGATTCTGAGCTCTTGTGTCCTGATCGCGCTCATCCTAGTTCGCACATATTATTCGCTTGTGACCGGCTATCTTCTCCCGGATGAATCGTACTACTATGACCAGTTCATACTGGATCACGTATCAGTTTCGTCCTACAGGCCATTCTTCCACATCATCTTCCTGCTGTTCTTTCAAGGAACAAACAGCGCGTTTCAATTGTTTCTCCGGGGCGCCTTTTACTCTGTAATCTGGGCGGTGGGTACGGTCGTCGTCCTCTACAAGATTCTGCGGGTGCTTAACGTCTCCGAAAAGGTCGCCGCTCTGGTGCTCCTCTCCCTTCCACTCCTCCCGGTCTTCACCGTCATGGCCGTATTCTTCGTCACCGAGACACTGGGGATTTTCCTCGCCCTCCTGGGCATCCTCTTCTCAGCTAGATATTTCAAGAGCAACAAGCTGGTCCACATTCTCCTCTCTGCGGTCTTCTTTGTCCTGGCGTACGAGGCGAGAGAACCATATCTGCTCCTCGCGCTGGGTAATTTCTTAATTCTGCTGCTGCTGAAACGCCAGGTCAAGGGACTGATCGTCTACGCACTTTTCATCGCGATAGTCGTCCCCGTGCCCGTCGGCTTCCACCCTCTCGAGATCACACAACCAATATCCAATTATGTTTTCGTCACGGTCCCGAATTTCTTCAGCAATCTTCATTCCTCTGTAGTCCAAACTGCAACTTCAACGATCTCAAGCTCCGGGGGCACGATCACCAGCGTCTCCACCACACACACGACGAGCATAGGCACGATCACCTCCTCCT
>JAPCJS010000168.1 GCA_027886825.1 Nitrososphaerota archaeon | reverse complement strand
TAGAGGGCTCGGTCTGATGAATGAAACCTGTCGTATCTACGGTCCGTCCTACTTTCTTGATCTCTTCGGCACCTTGGAGGGCAGCCCTGAAGCCCAAACGAGCGACCTGGCGACCCACGTGCTCACTCTCTCCGGGTCGCCTCTCCACGCGTCTGGCACCACGATGTAGCCGCTCATCGGTCTCCCCTTCATGGGTGAGAACCTGGACGCCCCCTTCTCCCTGAGCAGCTCTTCCTGGTCCTCCCCGGACAGCCGGACGAAGAGCTGCGTGCCGAACAACCCAGTGAACACGTTCCCGTCCAAAAAGGCGGCATCGTTCCCGAACATAGGCCGGACCTTGATGCGAGGGTCCTTCGGCAGCACGGACCTGAAGAAAGCCCTATCCTCGTCGTCCGGACGCGGCATCTTCATCTCAGACGAACCCTGTGATGCTCCGCGGAAGATAGGGTTCCTCCAGATACTTTGCGTCCTCCGCCGAGACCTTCACGTCTAGCGACCCCACGAGCTCCTCGAGGTGCTCCACCTTTGTCGTGCCGATGATGGGCGACGTGACTCCCTTGTACAGCAGCCATGCGATCGCGATCTGGGCGGGGGTCGAGCCCTTCTGCCCCGCTACCTCCCTGACCCTCCGGACGATCTCGTCGCTCGCTGGCTTCCCGACGTACCTCGAGTGGGCCATCGACCCGGGCGAGACCCTGCCGCTGTCCTTCTCGGTCGTGACTATCTTGCCGTCCTCGAAATACTTCCCGGAGAGAATCCCAGCGGCGGTCGGGCTCCACGGTATCAGGGCGACCTTCTCCGCGGCGCAGAGCGGGTTCATCTCCCTCTCCTCCTCGCGGTAGATCAGGTTGTACAGGTTCTGCATGCTGACGAAACGGGCGTAGCCCCTCATGTCGCTCGTGTAGAGCGCCTTGGCGAACTGCCAGGCCCACATGCTCGACGCCCCTATGTACCTGACCTTCCCGCCCTCCACCAGCTCGCTGAGCACCGAGAGTGTCTCCTCTATCGGAGTGTCAGGGTCCCAGCGATGCGTCTGGTAGAGGTCCACATAGTCCATGCCCAGCCTGCGGAGAGACTCGCCCATCCCATGGTGTATGTGCTTGCTGGAAAGGCCCCTCCGGTTGACGCCATCCCCCATAGGGTTGAACACCTTGGTGGCGACGACAGCGTCCTCGCGTGCCCCCTTCAGGAACTCTCCGAGTATCTCTTCGGACCTACCCTGGGAGTAGACGTCAGCGGTGTCGTAGAAATTTATCCCTAGGTCCCAGGCCCGCTTCAGGACGGTCTTCGCACCTTCGCCGTCTACCATCCAGTCGGACTGGTTGCCGAAAGTCATGCACCCCAGGCAGATCCGAGAAACTTTCAGGCCGGTCTGACCAAGTCTAACATATTCCATGTACGGTCTAGGCCGATGTCAGGCTATCAGCTTTTCCGACAACACGGGAGACGCTATCTCATCTATCGGCGCGCTTCAGCGAGACCGAGTTGATGCAGTATCTCAGACCCGTCGGTCTAGGACCGTCGTTGAAGACGTGACCCAGGTGGGATTCGCAGTTTGCGCACTCGACCTCCGTCCTCCTCATGAAAAGGGAGTGGTCAGACACTTCTTTGATGGATTCCTTCTTTATCGGCTGCCAGAAGCTCGGCCAGCCCGTGCCGGAGTCGAACTTGGTCTCCGAGCTGAACAGGGGGTTGCCGCAGACGACGCAATCATAGACGCCCGGTTCATGGCTGTCCCAGTACTCCCCGGTGAACGGTCTCTCCGTGCCCTTGTTGATGCAGACGTTGTACTGTTCCGGTGTGAGGCGCTGTTTTAGCTTTGATTTTTCTTCCTTGAGCATGGACGAAAAGGACCACTGGAACCGTATAAGTCTTGCCCAAAATCTGGCCCGATTCGGGTCAGTCACACCGGTGCTCTGGAAAGCTCTATCTATTCGGCCGCGCCCCGGCACCCGTCATGACCGGTCTTGAGAAGGCGCGCGTCGGAGGGACAAAGCTGGAGATAAGCAGGGTGGGGCTCGGCGGGGGCGCGCTGGGATACATGTACCAACCCGTGCCGGATGACGTGGCGGTCGCGACGGTCAGAAAGGCGCTCGAGGTGGGGTTCAACCACGTCGACACCGCGCCTCTCTACGGCCGCGGGACGAGCGAGAGCAGGGTCGGTGAGGCTCTCAGGGGTGTTGACAGGAAGCGGTTCACGATATCGACGAAGGTGGGACGGGTCCTCGTGCCGTCCTCTGAGCCGGCCCAGTGGAAGGGGGCGCCGAAGCTCGAGGCCGTCTTCGATTTCAGCAGCCAGGGAATCATGAGCTCGTTCGAGAGCAGCCTCGAGCGCCTGCATCTGAAGGACGTTGACATCCTTTTCATCCACGACTGTGACAACGACATCCCTCAGGCGCTGCGAGAGTCTCACCCGACCATATCGAAGCTCAAGGAGGCCGGGGCCACGAAGGCGATAGGGGCGGGGCTGAACAGCTACGAGACGGCTCTCAAGCTTGCAAAGAAGGCCGACTTCGACTGCTTCCTCATCGCGGGAAGATACACGCTGCTCGAGCAGGGGGCGCTCGAGGAGTTCCTCCCCTACTGCGAGGACCATCAGATCGGTGTGATCGTCGGCGGTCCGTTCAACAGCGGGATACTGGCCTCTGACCTCTCCGCCAACGCCAAGTACAACTACGAGGATGCCCCGCCCGAGCTCCTCAAGAAGGCGCGGAAGATCAAGGAGGTCTGCGATGAGCATTCGACACCCCTGAGGGCGGCGGCGCTCCAGTTCATCCTCGCGAACCAGGCCGTCACCTCGACGATACCGGGCAGCAGGTCTCCAGCCGAGGTAGAGGATAACGCAGGGGCGCTCGCGTTCAAGATACCACGAGATCTCTGGAACGACCTAAAATCGGAGGACCTCATCCTGGAAGACGCGCCTGTCCCCAGGTAGAAGACCACCCTATCCGGTCGTCTCCTCATTGCCAGCGCCGCCCAAGCCGGCAGCGATGACCCACCCTTGGCGGAACTCGGCCCAGCTCGACCTTAACGGCCGTACGCCATTCCCTGGTCAAGGCCAGCCAGCAGGCGGATGAGGATAGCCTTGGCCCTCTTCGCAGCCCTCACAGGCTCGTCTGCGCTGGAGAACGGCTGAACTGCGAGGTATCCGTCAAAGCCCTCGCGAGCCAGGCTCGAGAGCACCTCCTCGAGGTCTACATCTCCCTGCCCCGGGATCATGTGCAGGTGAGGCGCTACCCTGGGCGGATGAAGGGGTGAGAAGAATATCCGGCTCGGCATCAGCGTGTCCGCAAAGTGCACATATCCAAGCAGCCCCTTGGCGTTCTGCACGATCTCCCTCGGGCTGTGACCCAGGTTGAAGGTGTGAGGGACGCAGTAGTTGTATCTGATGCGCTCCGAGTCGAACGAGGCGAGCAGTTCAACGGCGGCGAAGGAGTCCTCGATAAAGTCTCCGGGGTGTGCCTCGAAGAAGACCGTCGCGCGGTCATCCTCAAGCTCCGGCAGCAGCTCGCCGATTGACTTCACGAACGAACGCCGTGAGGCACGCGGATTATCCATATCCCCCGACAGCTCGGAGGCGAGAGACCTGCAGTCCAGCCGTCGTGCCACATCCAGGGCGTATCTCATCTGCTCGACCGCCTTTCTCCGTTTGGATTCGTCTGGGGATGATATCCCGAGGCTCGACTTGGTTCGCTTGAATGGGTCCCAGCCCGGGAGGGCGAAGAGCGCCGCGATCCCGAGGCCATCCAGCGCGAGCATCTCATCCAGAGCCTCTACGTCCGCTCTCCTCGAAGAGCAGGCGTCGAAGTGGGTCAGACCTATCTCGATCATCCCAAAGCCACAGCTCGAGGACGTCTCCAGTGCCTCGCGGAGGGGCATCTGGGCGAAGAGTGTGGTCTCGATCGCCAGTCTGAAATTGGTCAACGGGCTCTCTTGGTCCGTCGCCGGATATTAATTCGCCGCGGGACACCTAGCCTGCTCTCGCTCGCTCGCTCAGTCAGTCAGTCAGTCCCATGCCGAAACGCTTTAGGCCGGTAGCATCGGGCAACCGAGACGTTGGCATCCCGGATTGGTTTCATCGGCCTGGGCGTAATGGGCAGCAAGATGGCAAGGAATCTCCTGAAAGCTGGGTATGAGGTCGTCGTATACAACCGAAGCCGGCCTGCCGTCGAGGAGCTGCTGAAGGAAGGCGCGATCGCAGCCGGTTCTCCCATGGAGATGGCCAGGGACTGTGAGATAATCGTCCTCTGCCTGTCCGACTCGAAGGGCGTGGAGGAGACGGTCCTGGGAGGAAGGGGGCTGATCCACGGATTCGCTCCGGGCGGCATCGTCATCGATACCAGCACCATCGACCTCGGGGTAGCTATGAAAGTTGCAGCGGCCATGAAGGCGGGCGGTTTCCATTTTCTGGACGCGCCGGTGAGCGGAGGACCTGAAGGGGCGAGAGCCGCGACGCTCTCCATAATGGTCGGGGGGGACCGCTCAGCGTTCGCAAGGTGCGAAGACGTCCTCAACAGGATGGGCAAGCGCGTCTTCTATCTGGGCGAGTCGGGTTCCGGGCTGAAGATGAAGCTCTTCAACCAGGCGCTGGTCGGCGTATATTTCGTCGCCGTGGCAGAAGCATACCTCTGGTCGAAGAAACTCGGGGTCAAGCTGGAGGACCTTCAGAGCGTGATATCGACGAGCTGGGGCGATTCGCCTCCCTTCCGTCACTTCGTCTCGGTGGTCCAGTCAGGGGAGTTCAAGGGAGGCGCCCTGATCAGGAACCTCAAGAAGGACCTCTCCATAGTCCTCGACAGCGCCAAACAGGAGGGGGAGTCGATGTCCCTAGCCGAGCTCGCACAAGAATACGTCGTGAAGGCGAGCGAGATGGGGCGCGACGACTACGACATATCTTATCTGTTCCAGATACTGGATGAGATCAAGTCAGGCCGGAGAGACCGTCTACCAGCTGAACGACCAATCAGCTAGCAAGCCAGCTGTCTGTCGATACGTCACTGGAGCTTCCCCCTCGCTGCGATCTGCAGCCTGCTCTCGACCTCTCCTCCTCGAAGCAGGACATACTCATCGTGGAGGCACGTCGTGGTGTCCACGTGCGAGGGAAGGAGTTCGAGCTTGTCCTCGACCTCGATGCCAGGCCGCGCGGAGTCCTTGGCGACGGTCACATGACCGTGCTCCGCGTTCAGGGAGGTCACCTCGAGGTCCGGCCTG
>JAPCJS010000140.1 GCA_027886825.1 Nitrososphaerota archaeon | reverse complement strand
GCTGGAGGACATCAAGGAGAGGGTGGACGGAAGCAACAGGGTCTCACAAGGGGCAAGCCCCCGCTCGAGCCGCAGACGACCAGTGGGCCGTGCCAAGCTCGAGGCCGAGTAGTCGCACAGCCAGATCGTCCTGAACGAGGACAAGATCGTCAGGCGAGAGTATCGGTTGTCCTTCCGCTATTTTTAAGACCCCCGCCTTCACCCTTCCACGAGATTCAACTGGCCGACTCGGATCAGCCTCAGAGACCCAGGCCCCGGATAGAATCACTCTCCGACATGATCTTCGGGCTCGCCCTCTCGGTCGGGGCGATCACACTCGTCGGCAGCCCTCCCACCGACGTGCCCTCGATATACAGCGATCTGGCGACATTCGGATTCAGCTTCCTTATCCTGATCACGATCTGGCTACGCTACACCCGGATAATGTCCGTTCTCCCTCTTGAGACCGAGCGGGGGGTCGTCCTGAACATAACTCTCCTCTTTCTCGTCTCGGTGGAGCCCTTCCTCTTCAACATTGTCAGGAATCCTCCGACCGTCCTCGACTACGGCCCCTACGGGGACGCCATCTCCACGCTGTACGCGCTGGATCTGGGCGCGATGATGGTCATCCTCGGCATTTTCACTTTCAGCGCTACGGCCCAGGAGAAGAAGCTTATCCCTGATGAGTTCGTGGGACGTTTCAAGATCGAGAGCATCACCTGGCTGATCACGGGCGGCCTTTTCTTGGTGACGGTGCTCCCGTTCTTCTTCACCTTCAAGGTGCACGGGATGCCGCTGAGATACGCGTTCTGGGTGGTCCCGATGCTCTTCATCTTTACCGTCAAGACCCTGGAAAGGATAACAGTCCGCATGCGCGACCATCGTGATGGTGTCTAAGTGATCACTTCAGGCAACGTCACGGTACTCGTCTCTGACCTGGCGCGGTCCGTCGGGTTTTACACCGAGACCCTCGGGCTCGAGCTCAAGGTACGGTACGGCGAGAACTACGCAGAGGTCGCGGTCGAGGGTCTGACGGTGGCGCTCCATCCACCCGTAAAGGACGGCGCAAGCCACGGTGGCTCTCAGAGCCTCTCTGTGGGCTTCGCGGTCCCCGACCTCCGCGCAGCAGTCGAGGAGCTGAAGGAGAAGGGTGTCTCCTTCTCCAGGATCGCCGAGGACGGCTTCGTGAAGCTAGCGTTCTTCAGCGATCCGGACGGAAACCCGCTCTATCTGGCCGAGACCAAGAGATGGTAGCTGGGAGAGAAAGAAAGAGACAGGTCAGCGCTTCCGCACGGGTTTGATCTTCTCGGCCCTGAAGATGGGCGTGCCTTCCTCAGGCCGGGAGACGATGTCTCTGAACTCGTCGTAGAGAGCCCTGGTGACCGGGCCGACCCGGCCGGACCCTATCCGCTTCCCACTGACCTCGCCGAGCGCCGCGAGTCCCACTAGCGTCCCCGTGAAGAACGCCTCATCCGCTGTGAACAGCTCGAATGGGGTCACGTCCCTCTCGAGGACGGGGAGCTTGAGGTCATTGCAGAGCTTGATCACCCTGCCCCTGGTTATCCCGTGGAGGATCCCAGACGACGAGGCAGGCGTTATCACGGTCCCCTCCTTTACCAGGAAGATGTTCATGGTCGAGCCCTCGGATACGAACCCCCTGTGGTCGAGCATGACCGGATAGTCGACCTTCGCCCTGTTCGCTTCCAGCACGGCCAGGACGCTGTTCATGTAGTTCAGCGACTTTATCTCGTGCGTGGTCGCATCGACGGGGTCCCTCCTCACCGAGGTGATGATCGTGGAGAGGACCCGCGGGTCCTTCGGGAAGGTCGCTGATGCCACAGGCTCCGTGATGACGAAGACCATGCTCTCCTTGCACGGTGCAGGGTTCACGCTCATGTCCCCGACCCCTCTCGTCACGACCAGCCTGATGTACGCATTGGCTAGGTCGTTCCTGCGAAGGGTCTCGGTGACCGCCTCGACCATCCTCTCCTTCTCCATTGGGATCTCGAGCTCGATGCATGCGGCCGACTGGTAGAGCCTGTCCACGTGCTCCTTCAGTTTGAAGACGTATCCGTCGAAGGCCCTGATGCCCTCGAAGACCCCATCGCCGTACAACAGCCCGTGGTCGAAGACGGATATCTTCGCCTCCGATTTCGGAACGAAGGCTCCGTTCAGATAGACGAGGGGTTCGCTCTGCACGACGGAGAGACCGCGCGACCGGATAGAAATGTCTTGCGATTTATCCTCCTCCCCTTGGCCCCGCCGATCCGGCGATAGAGTTATCCATCGTTCCGGATGGATCGTGAAGACCAGATGGACCTACTTCTTGACAGCGTTCTGGGTGCCATAGGCAAGACCCCGCTCGTCGCTCTCGACCGTCTGAGGGTGGCCGAGGGGGTCGAACCGCGCATCCTGGCGAAGCTGGAGTACTTCAGCCCCGGAGCCAGCGTCAAGGACCGGGCGGCCCTGAGGATGCTGGAGGAGGCGGAGAAGAGCGGCGCGCTGCTCCCCGGTCAGACGGTCATCGAGCTCACCAGCGGAAACATGGGAATAGGGCTGGCGGTCGCCTGCGCCGTGAAGGGATATCGCTTCACGGCCGTGATGAGCCGGGGTAACTCTAGGGAGAGGTGGAGGGTCATGAAGGCTCTGGGAGCCAAGGTGGTGCTCGTCCCACAGGCCAAGGGCGGCGTTCCGGGGAAAGTGACGGGCGAGGACCTCGCCCGGGTCGAGAAGAAGGCGCAGGAGCTCGCGCGACGGGATGGCGCGTTCAGGGTCGACCAGTTCAAGAACCCAGCCAACCCGGCAGCACACCGCGACGGGACCGGCGAGGAGATCTGGGACCAGTCCGAGGGGAAGGTGGACAACTTCGTGGCGATAGCGGGGACGGGCGGGACCTTCGTGGGCGTCTCCTCTGCCCTGAAGAAGCACAACCCGAACATAGGGTGCTTCGTGGTCGAACCCGCGGGTGCTCCGGTCCTGGCGGGCGGACGCGTGACGTCCCCCAGGCACAAGATACAGGGGACCGGCTACGCCCTGGTCCCGGAGATATGGGATCCGTCGCTCTGCGACGGATACCTGACCGTCACCGACGCAGAGGCCGTGCGGACCGCGCGGCTCCTCGCCAGCAGAGAGGGCATCCTCGCCGGGTTCAGCGGCGGTGCCAACGTTGCTGCTTCCATGAAGCTCGCGAGGAAGCTCTCCGGCGAGAAGACGGTAGTGACCATCGTCCCTGACACCGGCCTCAAGTACCTCAGCACCGATCTTTTTCCCTAGGGTTTAATACCGCTCGTCGGGCCGGAGCCACCTCCAACATGGACGGTCATACCATAGGCGTCTTCGGGACGGACAAGGAGCAGAAGACCCGCTTCATGGGGTCGATCGCAAAGAAGAGCGAGGTCGAGGGCATGATCGTCTATCACAGGAACGAGGCAGGGAAGAGGTACTCCCTCCTCGACGACCCGCAGTATCCTGACAAGATCCAGGGCTACTCCAGGATCGCCTCGATCTGCGACTACGCCTACTACCTCCTGCCGAAGGGCGGGAAGCTGACTCCTCCCGACGGCGAGCTGGCCGTCCTCCTCGAGAGCTACGCGCTTCCGGGGACCGTCGAGCTGATCGACGCCGCGGCGCCGCCGCAGACCGCCAAGGTCGCGTTCAAGGGCCTCCGGCTCGCGGACTATCCGACCGACGAGAGGAGCGGCGACTCGTCGATAGTAGACCTCTCGAAGATAGGACTCTCGCCGAACTCGCCTCCCACGGGCGCACTCGTCTACATCGACCGGGCCTTCAGCGTGAAAGGGGTCGGGACGGTCGTCCTGGGCTTCATCCTCGGTGGAAAGATCTCGGTCCACGACAGGCTGCGGGCCGTGCCCACCTCGCCGGAGAAGACGGTGGAGGTGAAGGGGATCCAGGTGAACGACGAGGACCAGGAGAGCGCGGGCGCGGGCATCAGGGTCGGCCTGTCGCTGAAGGGCGTCGACGCAAAGGACCTGGGGAAGGCGTCGTGGCTAGACGACGGTTCATTCAAGCTAGCCGACAGGCTGACCTTCCAGTTCTCCCGCAGCGCCTACTACAAGCAGGAGATAGCCGATCGGGACCTTCACCTCCAACTCCCCGGTGATATGGCGATCGCGAAGATATGGCCGGCGGACTCGGGCGTCTACACCGCGACCGTCCCTGATCCCGTGCCCGTCTGGGAGGGCATGAGGGTGGTAGTCATCGACCTGAACGGTAAGAACCTCAGGGTCGCAGGCGGCGGCTCGGTCCGGATATAGAACAGCTATGCCTGCCGAAGCGTCTCCTCGAGCTTTTTGTAGTTGATCTCGAGGTTGTTGATCCGCTTGTCGATCGAGTCCATCCGGGCCGAGAGACCCGTCTTCATCGAGTTGACATCGTTCCTCATCGCGCCCAGGTCGGTCCTAAGGTTCGCGAACTTGGCGTTCTGATCCTCCGTCGCCTTCTCGGACCTGGAGTTCGACTCTGTCCTTGTGTTCCGGATCAGCTCCTCGACGCGCTTGACCTGAGAGTGGGTCTCGGAGAGCTGCGCCTCCAGCTTGTCCAGGGCGGACTGTATCCTCGGAAGTGACAACTCCTCTCGCATAGCCGATTTCTGTATTTAACCTTGGCCGAACGAGGCTATTCCTCGAAGACCTCTACTTCCACGTTCTTCTTCACAAAGTTCGAGAACTTCCCCTTGAAGGTCGTTGCCTTGACATGGGCGTCGTCGATGAAGTGGTACTCGACGTATGGCGGAAGCTTGCGTGGCTTGTTGAGGATCAGCTGGTGATACCTTACGCCGTGCTTCTTCAGCCAGTCCCTCGTCGCTTCCTCGTGCTCGTTGGTCCTCGCCGTGAAGAAACAGATGTAGTGGCCTTCATCGTAGAGCTTGTCTATGGCCTTTATCGAGTCGTTGAACGGCTTGGCGTGCCTCATCCGTTCCGCGCCCAGCTCGTTCGGGACGTTCTCGCAGATTGTCCCGTCAATGTCGATGATGAATATCTTCAACGCTAAGACGACCCCACATTCTATGTGGAGACCTTGCTCACCGAGCTTACCTGTAGGTTCTCGAAGACTACCTGTCTCAGCAGCTGCGCCATCTTGAGCGGCTCCTGGTGCTGCCAGACGTTCCTCCCGACCGCTATCCCCGTCGCCCCTGCGTCGATCGCGCCCCTCACGTGGGTGAGGAACGCCTCGTCGGTCGAGGCTTTGGGACCTCCGGACATGAACACCTTTACCTTCCCCGCGGCCTTTACCGCCCAGGCGAAGGACTGGGAGTCTCCCGTGTACTTTATCTTCGCTGCGTCGGCCCCGAGCTCGAGCGCCGTCCTCGCGGCGTAGGCGACGATCTCCTTGGAGGTATCGTTCTGGACTGCGGCTCCCCTTGGATAGACCCACGTGATGGCCGCCAGCCCCTTCTCGTGCGCCTCCTCCTGGATCCGGCCGAACTCGTTGAACATCTCTGCCTCGTGCTCGCTCCCAAGGTAGATGGTGTAGCCGATTGCCTGGGCGCCCAGGGAGACCGCGTACTCGACTGAGCAGTTCTGCTTGGCGTTCGGTTCTCCCTTTGAGAGGCTCGACTTGCCGTTCACCTTCACGATGAGGGGGACCTTGCCATCGTAGTACTTCTCCGCGACCCCCTTCTGCAGCGCCAGACCACTGAACCGTCCCTTCGACGCGATCTCGACGATGAACGCGGGGTCAACGTTCCTGTTGTCAAAGTCGGCAGAGGGGCCGTGCTCCAGACCCTGGTCGTAAGCAATGATCAGGCTCTTGCCACCCTCGAGGAACCTGTTCATCAGATCATTTTTGCCCGTCAAACATCGTCACGCAATAGCTTTATCCCCGGCGAGGCGTATTTAAGGGTGAAGCGAGAACTTGACGAACCTAGATACATTTCTCAACGACGGTGTGCCCGACGACCTCTCCCAGCTCCTGCTCAGCATAGCGAGCACCAGCATCCAGATCAGGCGCGCCCTCCCGTTCACCCAGAAGACAACCAAGGAGGTCAACCCATCCGGCGAGAGACAGGTCGAGATAGACGTCTATGCCAACGAGGTCTTCGCCTCCTCTCTGCTCGCGACGGGGCTTGTTGGCGAGGTCGCCTCGGAGGAGATGGCCGAGTCCAGGAGGGGCCCGGGGAAGTTCCACGTGGCGATGGACCCGCTCGACGGCTCATCGAACATCGCGACGAACAACCCCCTAGGGAGCATATTCGGTTTCTACTCCTCGATGCTCCCGTGCTCGGGCGAGCGCCTCGTGGGTGCCGCGTTCGTCACCTACGGCCCAATGCTGACTCTGACGTACTCGACAGGCACAGGGGTGAACACCTTCGTCGCGGTCGAGGGCCAGGAGGGGAACCCTTTCATCCTCCTCCAGGAGAACGCCATGATCCCGGAGAAGCCTGAGGTCTTCGGACTAGGAGGGCAGAGGAGGGAATGGATAGAGCCCGTGGAGAGGTTCGTCGTCTCACTCGAGGAGAGGGGTCTGAAGCTCAGGTACGGCGGGACCTTCGTGGGCGACTACAACCAGGTGCTCCGGTCAGGGGGAATCTTCGGATACCCTGCGCTCAAGAACAGGCCGCGCGGGAAGCTCCGGGTCCTCTACGAGGCCGCTCCG
>JAPCJS010000058.1 GCA_027886825.1 Nitrososphaerota archaeon | reverse complement strand
GTCGGCGTCAGACACGAACAGGGAGCCGGTTTCATGGCGATCGGCTCTGCATATGCGACTGGGGAGCCAGCGGTCTGCATCGTCGGAGCGGGCCCAGGGGCGACGAACATGGTCACGCCCGCAGCCGAGGCGTATCTCGATTCGCTCCCCGTGTTGGTTATCGCTGGCGGGATAAGGAGCAAGGTACGGGGAAAGGGAGCGCTGCACGAGATCGATCAGCTCTCGATCTTCAAACCTGTTACCAAACTAAGCAAACAGCTGACAGAACCAGGAGAGCTCATCCGTGAGGTCCGGGATGCGGTCACCGCCTGCAGGTCGGACCGGCCCGCGCCTGTCTTCCTTGATATCCCGTTCGACGTCCTGTCATCCCGGGTGACCCACGAGCATCAGCCCCCCCTCCGACGGCCCGGGCCGAAGGCGCCGGGGAGGATCGACCCGAACTGGTTGACCATGACGTTGAGGAGCCTGGAGCAGGCCGAGAGACCCCTCATGATAATCGGCGGGGGAGTGAACGCATCCCAATCCTCGAACGAGGTCTCGCAGCTGGCAGAGTCGCTCGGAATCCCGGTCGCATCGACGATCTCCGCCAAGGGAGCCTTCCCCGAGAGCTCGTCACTCTCGGTCGGACAGCTCTGGGACGAGGTGGCGATGGAGGCCGCGGGCAAGGCGGATGTGGTGCTGGCTCTGGGATGTCGTTTCTCAGAAAGGTCGACCGCTGGCTGGAGGTTGCGGATCGGTGGAAGCCTGATCCAGGTTGACATCGATGCGAACGAGCTCGGGCGCAATTATCCCCCTGCGCTGGCCGTGCCTCTCGACATCAGGGAGTTCCTCACAGCGCTCTTGAAGGAGGTCCGACCTGGACGGCACGCCGTGAGGGCAGGCTGGCTCGAATCCCTCGCCAGAGCAAGGACGATCAGGGACGCAAAGTACGAGGTCGCCGCCAACTCCGCAGACGTCCCGGTGAAACCTCAGAGGATAATTCGCGAGCTGGGGAAGGCCATTTCCGATGAAACCATGATCGTGACCGAGACGGGTCACGCCTTCTGGTGGTCCACCCTGACTCTCCGGATCGACAGGCCGCGGAGCTTTCTGGGGCCTTCTGGCAACTCCACGCTGGGCTTTGGTCTTCCGGCGGCCCTCGGCGCCAAGTGCGCACGGCCGGATCGGCAGGTCGTCTGTCTGGTGGGGGACGGAGGCTTCCTCTTCACCCTGCAGGAGCTCCTGACGGCCGTGGAGGAGAAACTTCCGGTGGTCACGATCATAATCGATGATGGTGGGTATTCGGCGATCCGGGAGTACCAGCGCGAGGGATATGGGGGCAGGTTCATCGGGGTGGACTTTGCGGTGAGACCGGACTATGTGAAACTGGCCGAGTCGATGGGTGCCAGCGGCCTGCGAGTGGAAAGGCCAGATGACATCCGGCAGACAGTCAGAGACGCGCTGAGGAGCTCGAGACCAACCGTCATCCACATTCCCATCTCTCGCAACGAGAGCGCTCTTCCTCGATTCCTCACGGAGACCTACAGGCGGGATTAGTTAGTGAGTAGGGCCGTGCGCCGTCCGGGTGGACGACCAGGAGACGATCAAGGGGTAAGCGTTACCTTCACAGCCTGGCCTGACCTTATCGTCTCTATGGCTTTGGACGCTTCAGAGAAATTGAAGGTATGGGTGAGCATGCTCTTGTAGGGGATCGTGTCACGATATTTGCTGAGCAGGTTGATCGACGTCTGGAACTGCGACGGGGGGTGGGACCAGCTTCCCGAGATCTCGATGTCTCCTCTGCAGATCGCATGTGGGCTGACTTCGACTACTCCCTGGTCCGTGTAGTGCCCGACCTCGACGTACTTGCCTCCTCGCCTCACCATTCCTATCCCTTCACCGAAGGCATCTGGAAATCCAACGCACTCGACCGCGACATCGACTCCGATCCCGTTCGTGATTCGGAGAACCTCCTTGGTCCGTTCTTCTCTTGTGGGAAATTCGTTCATGTCGATCACCCTGTCTGCGCCGATATCCTCAGCCATCTTGCTCCTCGTCTTCACCTTCTCAATGGCGAGTATCTTGCCCGCGCCAGAGATACGCGCCGCTGCCATGACGAGAAGCCCGATGGGCCCGGCGCCCTGAACCAGGATGGTCTTGCCCGGGCCGAAACCATCCCATCCTGATGGCCTGCCGGGCGAAAATGATCTTTCAAAGGCCCTCGAAGCTACGGCCATCGGCTCCACAAGTGCACCTAGTTCTCGAGGAAACTCTGGGTCTAGCTTGAAGACGTACCATCGAGAGACGTCTATGTAGACGCCTTCTGCGAACGCGCCAAATAGGTGAGGGGCATCCCTGCAACTCATGCTTATTCCGAGTGCCTTTCTGTTGCTGCAGAGCTGCGGCTTATCTGGGACGTATCGACAGTAGAAGCAGGTGCCGCAGAATTTGCTCGTGCCCGGGACCACCGCAACCAGATCTCCAGCGTGGAGCTCACGTCCTGTCGCCTCCAACCCCTTCGCCTTCGCTCCGATCTTCTCGACCGTCGCGGTGAACTCATGTCCCAGGATCAGAGGATACGGGATGTTCATGTGACCCTCGAACAGATGAAGGTCAGTTCCACAGATACCGCAGACATCAGGTCTTGCAACTATGGAGTAGTCATCAGGTTCTGGCTCAGGAAAATCTCTGACCTCTATCTTCCGCGGCTCCACCAGGACAGCAGCCTTTACCATTTCGGTGAAACGCGCGGGGGCGGTTTCGATATAAATATTCCAAGGGCCGTTGTTGCGCGACGCCAGAGAGTTGTTCATGATCTCCACGAAGGCGAACTCGGGCGCCTAGAAATGGTGGTCTGGGTTCAGAGGACGGCCCGTACCCTGGAATCACGTATGAGGGATTTCAGGATGGTGTTCGTGTCGACACCCGGGACCAAGACCGGCCTCTGGGAGACAGACGTCCGATGGCAGACGTTATGCTGAGGCCGGGTATTCCCCCCGCATCCCTTTATCCAGCCATCGTCCATCCTCCGTCCTCACCGAACCGTGCGGAGCATCGGTTGGCCATCCATGGCATCTTCAGAGTCCGGAAGAGACCGGGACCATCGCTCAGGTCGAGGTCGCTAGCTCACCGGGGCTCTTCAGATACTTCACGATGCCCTCGGCAGCGACGTAGGCCTGCGGGCCGATCGTGTGCGTCCCCGCCGTTATGCTGTCCGGGCTCGTGCCGGCGGTCTCCCCCGTGACGAAGAGATTGCTCGAGGTCCACGACTGCTGGTACAGGTTGATCATGGAGGTCGAACTCTTCGCCCCCATCCGCGTCCCGCCCTTGCAGTGATACCCTGCAAACCCGACGGTGTGACCGGCGGTGGCCAGGCTGCTCGGAGCTTTGTTCAGGGTCACGTTGGTGGCACCCATCTTCGTGAGGAGCGGCGCAAGGAGGGGGGTTATGTGGACGTTAAGGTTGTATCCGTTCGCATCCACGCCGTCGAGGGTCGCCCTGGTGAGGGGGTCGCCGTAGATGTCCGTGTAGTGAGGGTCGAGGTCCATGTACTGGGTGGTCTGCGGGAGCGGGTACTGGGTGGCCGAGACTCCCAGGCCGGTGGTGGTGGGGAGGTAGGAGTCCTTGACGCCTGCCTTGTAGGCGCTGCCTATGTTTGCCGGAGAGGCGCCGCTCGCTATCCCCAGGTTGTTCGGTCCGCCCCCGGCGTACCCTCCGAGACTGATCTCGGCTCCCCCGATGAAGTTCAGACCCGTGTGGTCGAAGTTGTCATCTGCGAAGTCGAGGATCGAGTAACTCCCACCGGCCGCATTTCCTGCCGGATAGGCGTTCGCGCCGATGTTGAGGGTGCCCGACACGCTGGCCGTGGCGTTGAAGATCGGCCCTCCGTTAACCCCCCTCCCGACCGTGCCCGTGACGGTGGTGGGGTTGTACGCCTGACCGACCCCCGAGAGCAGCGGCAGCCTGGTATTGTTGACCCCCCAGAGCCCCACGAAGAAGGCCGTGGCGGGCTGCACGTGTATGTTCCCTTCGGCGTCGTAGTACCTGGCGGCCGTGATGTTCTGGGTCTTCGGGTCCATGTCTAGCCTGAAGATGTAGCTGTTCGTGGCCATGGCGAAGTTCCCCGTCTTTATGGCGGCAGGGATGACCCTGTTCGCCGAGTTCGCCTTTGCACCGGTCTCGCACTGGTAGTTGCAGAGGCCCGCACACCAGCCGTCGTAGATGCACTCGTTGATCGATACCCCGTACTGGTTCACGTAGGGTTTCGAGGCTATACCTGTGACGGCCGGAAATGGCTTGTAACCCAGAGACTCCGCGGCGCTCTGGAACATCGTGCCCACCGGCGTGTCCGGATGCGCAGGCAGCGGGAACGTCGAGTTGGGGATGAACGGTTCCTGGTTCGTCCCGGTCACGGCAAAGGCCTGCTCGAACTCTGCATAGTATGGGACCCACTGGTCATAGGTCATCGGCCAGTCCTCGAGGTCGAGGTTGGGTTCGATGTTCGAGAGGAACGAGGCGCCATACTTGCTGACGGTCGAGGAGTACATGGCGTAGGTCCACGGCGCATACCGTCCGTAGTCGGCCGCATAGTGCTGGGCCCCTCCTCCGACGCCGTGACCCAGCGCCGTGAACCCGACCGGATAGTTGTACCTCCGGAACGGGATCGCAAACTGGGTGCTGTTGTTCCTCCACGAGTAGGACGAGAGCGAGAGGGGGTGGTCCCACTTGTGCATCATGCCGACCCCCCATTCGTCGTACTTGTTCAGGGCGAAGTCGGTCAGATAGTCCCAGTACGGCCCCTTCTCGATGCCGGCGACCTTGTAGCCCTTGGTCGCGAGCTCGGTCGCGACTATCCCACCCACCACTCCAAGACCCAGGACGCACGCGTCCACCGGCTGTTCGTTGATTACGGTTGACATCTCGATCGCCCCTATGGTCCCGATGCCTGCTGGAACTGAGCCAGGCTCGCCGGCTTCAGGCGCGTGGGCTTGGACGCGACCATGAGCTGCTTCGTCGTCATGCCCTCCCCGTAGAAGTTCCCCTGGTTCGTGCCGTTGAAGCCGGTCAGCAGCCATCCGACCATCCCCTGGTTGCCGCTGTACAGCGGGTCCATCAGGAAGCCGGACCACGTCATGAAGAAGACCTCGCCGAAGAAGTCCGCAGGGGCTATCTTGTTGAACGCGGTCGGGACGTTGTTATAGAGGTCCGTCAGGGCCTTCACCTGGTTGGCGGAGGACAGCTTCTCGAAGTTGCCCCCGTATGCGCCGTTGCAGTACGTCTCGAACGCCTGAAGGCCGTAGCGCCAGAAGTCGCGCAGGAGCATCCCGTACTGGTACGCCGTACCCGCTGTCGGTATCGTGAACATGGAACCACCCGTGTAGGTGATGCCCTGGACAGTGATCGGCCCGGTCAGGCCCGGTTGCACGAACGGCCCCCGCGTGTACATGTTCGCGCTCTTTCCGTAATCGGCGGCGAGCTGATGATCGATAAAGTACAGCACGCCGGCCTCCTTGGCGCCCGCACCGTTGCTGTCCGTCGGGATGAGCGCTTCCGCCATCGCCTCGACCAGCGACGACTCGGTCGTGCTCAGCGTGAGAAGGGCGTTCTGGGGACTGGTCGCCGTGCCGGTTGCGGTGCTCGTGACCGTAGACGTGACGGTGCTCGTACTCCCTGTGCCCGTGCTCGTGACCGTGGACCCGACGGTGCTCGTCTCGGTGGAGGTCGAGGTGACAGTGCTCCCGGGCAGAGTGGTCGTGATCGTGCTCACGGACGGGGTCCCAGATTGGGTAGAGGTTACGGTCGTCGTCGAGGTCGTTGAGGGCTTCCCCACGTATACCGCCGCCGCTCCCACGACCAGTCCTCCTACCACGCCCGCTCCGATCTTCAAAAACTGCCTTCGAGAAGCGCTGGAAGTATCATCGGCATTGTTCGTCATTAAACGTGCCCGGATCACAAATTGTATAAAAAACGTAGTATGTGATGTCTATGTACTCACATTTTGGAGCTACAGGATAACGACCTCGGTCGCAGGTATGGCATCGGCCCACAATTTCTCGAAGATGAGGTTGAATCCCTCTACCATGGGGATGCTGTCGGAGTAGAGCGAGAGCAGTCCCTCGACATCCTCGCCTTTCTCACTCAGGGCGAAGATCACCGCCGAGTTGTCGCAGAGCATGAGCCTGACCATCCGGTTCACACCCAGGTGATGTCTGATCTCGAATCTGCCCCGGTAATTTGTTACATACTTGATGTTCTCCGGGGTCACCTCGGTCACGATCCTCACCTTCACCCCTTTTTCCGAAGCGGTCGCGAGCGGCTCAAGATTCCCGACCTCGTTCATCTTCGAGAGCCATCCAGCCGTTGTCGCGATCATACAGCTGGTTCTGCAGCTTCGGATCATAGCGTTGCTGACCCTGGTGGCCTGGCGACCATGGAGGAGCCTGACGTGATGTCTCTGTCCCGGCGATTCTTCTTCTGCCGTCGCGCCGCGGATATCCGTCAGCCATATGCCAAGCTCCTCCGCGTTCCTCGTGCGCTCCTGGGTCTCTTTCTTGATCCGGGAGATGAGCACCTCGATCGTGGTCTCCGGATCGACCGCCGTGAAGATCGTCGGTTTCTCGAGGCGGGCCTCGACGAGTCCCTTGGATTCCAGGTCCTTCAGGATCCGGTAGATCTCTTCCCTGCTGTGACGGGCCACCGCGTGCAGATCCTTCGCTCGAGAGGGTCCCAGGCTGACCAGCACCGTGTAGACAACTGCCTCGGGGCGCGTCAGCCCCATCCTCCGGAGGTCTTCCAGCCGCGCTGCCACCACGGGATCGTCAAGATCTAGCAAAACGTTGTTTTGTGGTGGCACCTTTAGATAACCATTCCTCAGATTAGATCATCAGACTGTCCTCGAAGAAGGACCGATAAGCCACAGGCGACCCGCAACGAATGTCCCATTCTTCCCTGCGCGCTTCTCCGCCTTCACGATCTTCCAGACGGCAGGGTTTTCCCGGGCCGATCAGCGCTCAGATCACGATGTTCGTGTCGACAACTAGCTTCAATCATCTGTTCCTGTGCCGTTCTTGTATCTCTCCACCCAGCCCTTTTTGACGCTACGGTCTATCTGAAGCGCATTGGAGCGGGGGGAAGTAACTTTGATCACAGGAACTTCAGCAGGGCATCGGTCGTTTCTTTGGGTCGCTCGCTGAGTAACCAGTGGCCGGTGTCTTTGAACATGAGAAAAGTGGAATCCGACGCTATCAAGGGCGCCTGCTTGCTCAGCAGGGTCCCGTTTGCCTTCTCCCCTCCGATCACCAGGACCGGCATCCTCAGTTTTTTCTTGGAGAACTCAGCGAAGTCCTTTGCGGCCTGCTGGAAGGCAACGTAGTACTCCCAGCTCGCGTGCAGGCGACCTGGCCGCGCATAGGCCCGGGTGTATATCACCCGATCGTCTTCAGGGACCGATCGGTTCTTGTCGGCAGCGAAGTCGTTCCAAAAGTGCTCGAAGTAGATCCGCTCGCGTCCCTTGACCAAGGCCTCCGGAGTGGGACCGTTGAATCGAAAGTGCCATGACGGACCGTTGTACGATATCTCAAACCCAGGTATACCGGGTAACCCTGCCTCCATCAGGACGAGTTTCTCGGTTTCCTGCGGGTACATCGCGGCGTAGGCATATGCCACCATCAACCCGATGTCGTGGCCGACGACCCTTGCCTTATTGATACCAAGTGATCTGACGAGTGCGTGGATGGACTCTGCCGCCCTTGTCATCCCGACTCCATCTGAGGGGATACCCGAGTCGCCGATTGCAGGGAGATCTGGCGCAACGACAGAGAACCTGCTTGCGAGCGAGGGGATGAGCGTCCTCCACATGTGCGAGGTCTCTGTGAAGCCATGTATCAGGATCACCGCAGGCCCAGAACCTCCCGTGAGGTAATGCAGTTTTAATCCTTTGACCTCGGTCGTGAGCGATCTTATGGCTGCGTCTCCTTTTCGTCTGTCTCTTTCCTTCCGATCTAGATTCGCCGTCAGGGAATTACTCATTCGCCTTGCCAGTCTGTGTAATCTTCCTCTTGTTCTTTAAGTTTGGGCAGAAAAGTTCGCCTCTAGCTTCAATCATCTGTTCCTATGCCGTTCTTGTATTTCTCCGCTCCGCGTCTCTTAGGCCTCGTCCACCAGGTACATCAGTTCTTCCGCTTCGAGACCTACATCGGCCGCGATCTTCCGAAAAAGCACCCTATCGATCTCTTCGTGTGAATGTACCGGGACAGCAGTGGTGCGACCGTCGGGTGCTTCAAGAAGACGTGCGAACCCTTTGCCTGCCTCGCGGCAAAACCGAGATGGGAGAGCGCCTTCAGCAGGTCTCTTGCCATGGTCGGATGAAGTTGCTTGCGACGCCTGCTCAAACATTTACCTTCTTCACGGCGACGACCTCGGGGATGGTAAAGCCATCGCCCCTCGCTTCGAGATTGAGCTCAATCGCTTCCTTCACGCGTCGGTCCAGTTCTCTCAGAGTCTTTGCCTGGGTATGGCAACCCGGAAGCTCCACGACGCTTGCCACATAGTAGCCGTCCTCCCCACGCTCAATCGCTACCGTAAAGGGTCGTGTCTTCGCCTTCAACATGTCAGAAGACCCCGAGGAAGTAGATAAAGGCAACCATGCCCCGATCACACTCTTATCGTTCCTTCCGTGTTGCGTTTGCTGGAGTTCATCGACAGGGAGTGGCCATCCCACAAAATGGTCGCCCGGCGTTAGATTGCCTTCATTCATTCCGGCCCTTGTTGGCTGACCGGGTTCCCTAGGAAGAATACGTCCAATTCGTGCACCAACCGCTGGCGCAGGTGGGTGTCGTAGTGGAGGTGTAGTGGAGGTTGTTCGTCTCCGCGGTATTCGCCCCTATCTCCCCTGAGTTGAACGGGCTCTTGGGCTTGTACAGACCGGTCAGGACATGGACGTAGGGGGTCGCGGTCCCCCCGAAGATGGTTAGCTTGGAGCTGGCTCCGTAGCCCAGGACCGTTCCGGTGAGTCCCTTCCAGTGGCTCTCCAGGCCGATGCTGTCCGATTCGCTGGTGTACCAGCAGTCGGTTCGGGTGTTCAAGCAGAACTGGACGCCCAGAAGGCCACCGTATGCCCAACCGTTCATGTAGCCGTTGCTCATGCTCGAGAGCGATATATTGGGGAGGTTCTGGCAGTCGGTGTTGTAGTCGTTGGTCGTAATGTCGATGGTCCAGATGCAAAGGTAGTCATTGCCTGAGCTCTGGTCGTTCTGCAGGGTGAACTGGACCACATAGTTGTTACCGCCGACGGAGAACCCGTTCGTGTTGGCCTGGAGGCTGTAGGAACCCGACCCCACCCCAGAGTCGCTCTCCCCGTAGGGGACGTACGGAAAGACCTGGACGTATCCGTAGTTGACATCGTTCTTGGAGGCCTCACCCTTCACCCCGGCGGTCCCGCCCTCCTTGGGCTTCGGTATGCTCGACGACACGCTCGAGGGAGTGCACTGCTGCTGGATCCAGGAAGAACGGGACGCGTCATACCTGAAACACCCTGTCGCCGTCGGCGTGTTTGACGGGTTGATCGGGTACTGCGAAGGGGGGATGGGTCTGGCTGACGATGGTAACGCCGGTGACGGCGCGCCGGACGCCGTGAGTATCTGCAGAGAACCGGAGAGGAGTATGAGCGTCAGGAGAGCAATCGCAGACGCGGTCGAGCGGGCTGTGCGCGTCGTCAGAGGCTTCCTCTCCTTCCTGCCACTTGCGGGCAAACGCTCCGTCCGGGTTGTGTGCGCTAATAAACGCATCCGACGACGCGTCTTGCTCGCATTGAGACCCTCAGGCTTTGATCCCCACCTTGCGGCAGAACTCGAGGAAGCGTGGGTCCTTTCGCATCTCTGCGAAGAGCGGGTCGATTCTTATGGAGAAGGGCCAGGAGTGCATATCTGCCTGCCTCATGAGGACCCTGAATGCCTCGTCGAGGTTACCCAGCGCTGCCTGCACATTGAGCTCCCCGAAGAGTCTGAATGACTCGTTCCCATTGGCGAGCAGCTCCTTCAGTGCGCCCTTGGCCTCTTTCCTCTTTCCAGCAAAGGCGAACAGCAGGCCCTGTGAAAGAGCGATCGAAGGTTCGCCAGGGCTGAGGTCGCGGGCTACATCCACCATCTTCTGAGCCTCGTCGAACTCCTTTTTCTCCATGTGGTAGTCGGCGATGCATAGGTAGACCTTCGCGTTCTTCGGGTTGAACTCCCTCAGTCTGGCGAGCACGTCGCGGGCCTGTCCAGCTTCACCGACCCACGCTGCGGCCGAAGCCAGCACCTCGCCCGCGCCAGGGGAGAGAGGGTCGAGCTCGTAGGCCTTCCTGAACATCGGCAGGGCCTCACCGGGAGTGCGCATGATGGCATCGAGGATCCCGAGCGACATGTACGCGTCCGACAGGTTCGGGTTGATCCGGACGGCAGCCTCTGCTTCGACGAGCGCCGCATCGAACCGGTCGAACATGGAGTGGACGCCGGCCATGGCCGAGTGCGCCTCGGCGAGCCCCGGGTCAAGCACCAGAGCCTTTGCTGCAGCGGCCTCGGCGTTGCTGGCCATCGCCGCAAAATCCTCGTACCCGCTCACCGCAAGCATGTGCCAGGCGCCCGCGAGCCCCGCGTATGCACGGGCGAACGCGGGATCCTTCGAGATGGCTCGTTGGAGGAGGGCTACCGTCTCCTTCATGCTGGCCTCTGTGGTCTCGTAGGAGAGCTGCATCGCTCTGAGGTACAGGGTGTACGCCTCGACATCGTTGGTGTCCTTCCGCGTCTCCCGGAAGAAGTACCCAGCCGAGAGTGACGCCGCGACCTTTGAGGCCACGTCGCTCTGTATGGCGAAGATGTCGTCCAGCTTGCTGTCGTAGTTCGACGACCACAGGTGCTCTTCGGTGCGGGCATCGATCAGCTGAACCGAGATCCTGATTCTGTTGCCTGCCTTCCTGACGGACCCCTCGATTATCGAGCCCACACCGAGCTCCCTCGCGATCTCAGAGACCTTCTTGTCCTTCCGCTTGTAGCTCATGACGGAGGTCCTTGCGATCACCTTCAGGCCTTTGATCTCGGAGAGCTTGGAGATCAGCTCCTCGGTGAGGCCGTCGGCGAAGTACTCGTCGCTGGGGTCGGGGCTGATGTTTACAAACGGAAGGACGCCCAGTCTTTCCCTGGGCCCCGAGTGCTCGTCACTCGATCTTCGGCTCCCCGTCAGGTTGACTTTGTAGACCCCCAGAGGAAGGTCGACGTTCTTCAGCTTCACGTCGCCAACCTTGTCGATCTCGAGCGCAGTCTTGTTCCCTATCTGGTCAAAGACCTGCTGGGATATGCACACGCCTCCAGGCTCGGCGAGCGGTTCGATCCTCGAGGCGACGTTTACGGCATCGCCGAATATGTCATCGTCCGGCCCGTGCACCACGTCCCCGACGTGGATTCCGATTCTCAGCTCGAGCTTCCGGGAGGGAACGGCTTCTGCGTTGCGCTCGCCCATCTTCTTCTGCATCTCGACGGCGCAGACCACGGCTTCGAGCGCGCTCTTGAACTCCACCAGGAAAGCATCTCCGATGGTCTTCACCTCGATTCCCCCGTGGGGTGCGAACGTGGGGCGGAGCAGACGCTGGTGCTCCTGTAGCAGTTCCAGCGCCAGGGATTCGTTAGTCTGTGACAGGTGAGTGTACCCTACGATGTCCGTGAACATGATCGCTGCGAGCCTCCTCTCACCGTCTGCCATGCGAATTCGTTCGAATACCATCCAGGTTCAGATAAAATCCTTGTGGACGGACGGACGGACCGACGGACGGAAAGGGCCAAGCGCTCGATTCGCAATTGGGTGATAGAGGCCTCTAGCGGGGAGCCGCCGACTTGAATTCAGCTGTCTCGTCCACGCTTGAAAAAACCGGAAACTGGCAAAATGAACATCTCCTAACTCGCCGGAGGGCTATCCTGTTGTTGACCTCGTTCGTTTTCCTACGAATGATTAAGAAACAACCCGACGGGTATGGATAGACTATCGCGATGTCACAGTAGGAGCCTGCTTCTTACGCTTGTCATCCTTTTCGCGCTCCTGACCGGGCTTTCTATCCCCTGTGCACGCGCAGCTACGCTCGCTGCGACGCAAAGCGGGAGCTGGAATGACCCTGCGACGTGGGGAGGGGCCAGCCCTCCGACCACGATCGCTGCAGCTGACATAGTGATGATTCAAGCAGGGGTGACCGTTTCAGTTCCTGCCAAGGTTTCGGTCAACAATTCGGGCAGCATCTACAACCTGGGTGCCATCACGGTCGAGGCCGGAGGCGCCTTCGCCAGCTCTGGCTCCATCATCAGCTCAGGCACCATAACCAACCTGGGTACCGTCGACAATCGTGCGGGCAGCACCATCGCCATCGATGGCGGTACCGTCGACAATCGGGACGGCGGCGTCATCGACAACAACGGCGGCGTCATCACAACCGAGTCCGGTACCGTAACCAACTACGGCAACATCGTCATCGATGGCGGCGCCTTCGCCAGCTCCGACACCATCGACAACAACGGCAACATCACCGTCGAAGGCGGTGGTGCCATCGACAACAACGGCGGCGTCGTCATCAGCTACGGCAACATCACCGTCGAAGACGGCG
>JAPCJS010000002.1 GCA_027886825.1 Nitrososphaerota archaeon | reverse complement strand
TTTCAAGGCGAGCTGCCGTTCGCGGCCGTGGCAGACCCCGAGAAGAACCTCTACGCCGAGTTCGGAGCGGATCGGAAGATGTCTGCGACTGCCGCGCTGAACCCGCGCACCTGGTGGATGGCTTGCGGCGCCCTGGCGCAGGGTTTCAGGTTCAACCGTCTGCACGGAGCCAAAGGCAAGGGCGAGAATCATTCTGGCCTGCCGGCGGAATTCCTCATCAGCCCCGCTGGCAGGGTCGTCGCGGCCAAGTATGGCAAGCGCCTAGACGACCACTGGTCGGTGGAGGAACTGCTCAATCTGTCACGAAACTACTCCCGGGGGCATCCCAGGCAGGAATCGCACTCTCTTGATGGCGGCCGGGTCACAGCTGCGCTCATCTTGACCGCCCCCTCATATCGCAGATGGCACGCTTGTCTGAAGCGTCGTCCCTAGGAACCATCGTCTTCGGGTGGCGGTATGGGACACCTCTCGTGAGTCTTCCTTGTCCGTACCCTAATCGCGAATACCTGTGACCCTGGGATCGGACGTCAGAACCTGGAACCACCTCATGGCATTACCATCGGGGTCGCTAAGATCGAAGTAACTGATTACACTAGGAACTGTCTCGATCTCGGTGGCTGTAATCCCGCTTTCACGCACCCGCTCTCTCACACGGGTCAGGTCTCGGACTTCGATCAGGAGGGTCCAGCTCGAGGCATGCACCTTACCGCTCACGATCTGCACCCAAACACCGCCGATCCTGTACTCGACATTTCCGGGAAAGTGTTCCAGGTCGGGCCCTTTTCCAAAGAGCCGCGTGTACCACTCCCGCGACTTCGAGAGGCGGGACCTATTGACGGTAAATCGGCCGTCCTATTCAGAGGGCCCCTTGATAGTAACGCGACGCCTGACCAGCAGGTAAGATGCCGACAGGATGACCGTAAAGACTATTGCCGTGGCGATCGCATAGGGGAACACCGGCACTCCTCCCCCTCCGCCAGTCGAACTCGATGCTGTCGTCGTTGATGTACCGGTCGTGCTTGTCGCAGCGCTGGTAGACACCGAAGCGGGTGCATCTGATATCACGGAGACCGTGCCATTGTCAGAGTTGGCGACGAATACCTCGCCCCTCGCGGAGTCGTATGCCTCGCCGACACCGCCGTCTACGTTCAAGGTCGAGACGACGGAGTTGTTAGCGTCGGAGACCACCGAGACCCCGCCGCTTCCACCGTTTGCCACGTACACCTCATTCGTGGTCGGGTCATAGAGGACGTCATAGAAGCCGATCCCTATTATCGTCGAGACAACCTGGTTGTTTGCATCCGAGATTACGGAGACATTGCTGTCCGCGCCGTCTGCGACAAAGACCTCGCCCTTGGACGGGTCATAGGCCGCGCCGAAGGGCATGTCTCCTACGGTCACGTTCGTGACGATTGTGTTCGTGGTGTCTGAGATCACCGAGACATTGTTCGAACCATACCCATCAGCCACGAACACTTCGCCCTTGGCGGAGTCGTACGCTGCTTCGTAGGGTCCGCCTCCCACGCCGACGGTCGCGATTACTTTGTTGCTGGTATCCGATATCACCGAGACCTGGGCCGAGACAAAATCTGTCACGAAAACCTCGCCCTTGGACGGGTCGTAGACGAGGCCCTGCGGTCCCGACCCCGCCGGCAAGGTCACGTTAGCCACAATCGAGTTGGTGGCGTCAGAAATCACTGAGACGACGTCGGAGCTGCTACACGCGACGAAGACCTCGTTCTTTGCAGGGTCGTAGGCCAAGCCAAAGGGTTCGACGGGCACTGACACCATCGACACAACGGAATTGGTGCTATCTGAGATGACCGAGACGTTGTCCGAGTCCCTGTTTGCGACGAAGACCTCGCCCTTTCCGGAGTCGTAGGCAACGCCGTAGGGGGTCATTCCGACTGTCACTGTTGCTTTGACTACCTGTGCTCTGGCCGGAGGAACGCTCGAAGCACAGGCGAGAACCAAAAGGGCAAGAAGAAGCAAAGGAACCATCCTCTCGGCGGGCCCCTGATAGGTTGACGACACGTTCTTCGCTCTTGACTGGGAGATTCTCGATTTAAGACTTCTGAAAAAACGCTCTACCGCTGTGACCCCGGGGAGCGTCTTATCGAAGTTCGAAGCTGACCTAGCCTATCGAGACGGTGACTGTGGCCGTACCCGTGCTCCCCAGGTGTCTCCCATCTCCCCCGTATGTCGCCGCAACCGAGTATGTCCCAACAATGTCGGTGTTAATCGACAGGGTGCAACTTGCCGAGGAGCCGCTCCACGAGATGGTGCAGGAGCCAGATGCCTTGACCGGTCCCGTTGATGTTACCATGACCGTTCCCGACGGACTCACCGTCACTTTTCCTGTGTTGCTGACCGTGAAGGTGCAGCTGGAATTACCGGTGTGAACGGTATCGGGGACGCAGCTGACTTTGGTGGTCGTCGCCGAACGGAACTGGAGCACCCTGTCGTTGTCCGAATCGGCCACCCAGATGTTGCCGCGCGAGTCGACTGCGACACCGGTTGGGTGCCCCAATCCCGTGGAGCTCGTGTCAGTTGGGCCAAAGGCAGTATAGGCAAGTGTGCTGCTCGTGAAGCCGGACTGGCCCAGCACGAGGTAGCCGGCCTGAGCGTCGGTGAAGCCCTTTCCCTTCAGGAACTCCAGGACCCTGTTGTTGCCAGAGTCCGCTACCCAGACGTTGCCGTGCGCGTCGACCGTCACGCCGAGCGGACTGGACATGCCGGTCTTTGATGTGACAGGGCTATCGTATGAGAAACTGGGCTGGCCGAGCACGATGTTTTCCACCTGGTTCTGAACGTGGTTTGAATCGAACTCGACTACCCTGCTGTTGCCGGAGTCGGCGACCCAGACGTTGCCATGGGAGTCGACTGCGATTCCATACGGATGCCAGAGACCATACTGGTCCGTGCTTTCTGCGCTGCTCTTGTAGCCGTCCTGGCCGAGCGCCAGTGAGGCCTTTTCTCCGTTCGAGAACGGGTGTGTAAACTGGAGGACCCTGTTGTTCTTGTTGTCGGCCACCCAGAGGTTACCCGCCGGACCGATCGCCACGCCCGTGGGGAAGTTCAGACCGGTCTGGGTCGTAGCAGCGGAACTGCTCTTGAAGTCCTGCTGGCCGACCAGGAGCGAAGCGGCCTGACCGTTTGTGAAACCAATGGCGACGATGCTTTTCACTAAAGGTCCCGGTAAAGGCAGGATTCTCGCCCACAGAAACTCCAGGACCCTGTTGTTGCCAGAGTCCGCGACCCAAACGTTACCACCCTTGTCGACAAAGACGCCCCGCGGGTCATTCATGCCGGACGCGGTCGTAGCAGCGGAACTGCTCTTGAAGTCCGGCTGGCCGAGCACGAGGGAGGCCTTTTCTCCGTTCGACCACGGGGAGGCGAACTCGAGGACCCTGTTGTTGCCGGAATCGGCGACCCAGATGTCCCCTGATGTGTCGACTGCGACCCCACTGTACTGTGGGTCAGCATACCCGTTCGAGGTCAACCCGGTTTGGCTCGTGGCGGAGTAGTCGCCCGTCAAGTTCGGCTGTCCCAGCGCGATGGAGGCGGTCTGGCCGTTGGAGTATGCGTGGGCCGTGAACGGACTGAGACTGAGCAGGAGACATAGTACGAGTCCGATCAACGTGGGCCGCCTGCTCATTACGCAGTGACTGGGCTGCGCGAATATTTAGGTCGACCGGTGAACCCGGGCTCCGAACGACCCTCGATACCGATACAGTCGAAGGGGAGCGCATCCGCGAAATGTAAGACCTTGGCGCCACGTGGCTCAGCTGGTGGTCTTCGACGTGACGAACACAATAACGGTCACGCCCTGTCCTCTTGCGCCGGTGCCCGAGTTGCTGGCCGGCCTTGGTCTGCTCATCGTGGCGACGGTCCTGGTGATTTTCATCCTTCGAAGGAGAACCTACTCGCCGAAGAAAATATGAAGCCGATCCGCCGGAACCATCGGCGGTAGCGCGGCGGCCACGCTGCAGGATGCGGCTGTGCACTCTTCGAGAACGGCGAAGAGGTCCGCATCCAGCCGATACCGGGACCCGAGTCACAAGTCCACCCTGGCTCCGTCTCATCATTGACCACACTAGCACGGGATCAAGGAAACTGGGGTCCCTGATTATCAAGAGTGGAGGAATCGAGCAACCCCGGCTCGCTGAGGGTCCTGCATCAGCTCCAACCCGGCGACATAAACTAATCTACCGGCCGGACCGCTTCCGCACGCATGCCGGTTGATGACGAGGGTCGGGCCGAGGAAAGGTCGGGTCCTATCTCTAGAAGACGCATCGAGTCGCTCTCCGACCTGATGTTCGGGCTCGCACTGTCTGTCGGCGCGCTGGCCCTGATCGCCCAGCCCCCCACGACGCCGGACGAGCTCACCCCGCGCCTGATCGCCTTCATCTTCAACTTCGTCGTCCTCATCGCGGTCTGGCTCCAGTACACGATGGTCATGTCCAGGATGCCCGTGGAGACGGGCAGGATGGTCTTAGCGAACGCTTTCCTGCTCCTTCTGATAATCCTGATGTCCTACCTGATCAACGGGGTGAAATTCGTGAGCCCGCCGCTCCCGATCCCCGCCGACACTCCGCTGGGCGCCTATTCTTCGCAGCTCTACGGGCTTGTCCTGACCGGGGTCACGGGGATACTCGCCTTCTTCAGCTACAACTTGTCAATCGAAGAGAAGCACCTCATCCCGCGAGGGTACCTGCGCAAGGCGAGGTTCGCGGCGAAAGCGAACGCATTCTTTGCCGCACTGTTCCTGTTCACCGCCCTGCCGCAGGCCTGGGACTGGTCCTTCGACCAGGTCCCCCTCCGGTTCGCCCTGTGGTGGATCCCACTGATAGGGACGATCATCGTCAACGCGATGTTCTTTAGAAGTCCGAAGGAAGAGGTTACTGGTAGTCGAGAGACATCCGGCGACAACCGGAGAACTGCGCCCCGCTCTTAACGACCCACTTCATCCGATTGCTCTCGCGGAGGCGCATTTCCTCCAATGGCTTAGAAGTAGTCAAGAAACTGACACGTAAACGAGTCATCATCGATGCCCATCTCTTTCCTGACATCTCGACGCCTCTCGTCCCCAAGTGGCTTGGCGAGGACTCCCGAGTACGAGTGGTCCGTGAAGAGATAGTTGCGCTTCTTCAGCAATGCCATAGTGTCGTTCACAAATGTTCCGTAAAGGACCAGCCAGCCGTTCGAAGCCTCGCGTTCAAGGACCGCAAGGACAGTTGCAGGATCTATCCCCGGCTTCATCACCACTTCATTGGGGTTGAACCAACCGCTCCCCTTTCTGAAATGAAAATAGGCCACAGGCTTGCCCTCACTGAGAATCAAACGGAATGAGTTGTGCTCGACCTGACCCAGCTTGAGCAACGCCCTCAGGTAACCTTTCGGCCGGGGCGTGAACCCTACGCGCCCCTTCGTCGCTTCGGAGTGAATTCTCTCTATCGTCTCTGCATCATTCGCCTTGGCGGGAACGACCCTGAAATCACCAGGCCGCTTGTTCTTTTCCCCGCTTGAATCAAGCCTCTTCATGGCGAGCCTGCCGGAGTGTACGTCGACGTATCCCATCGATAGGTAGAGGTTGTGCGCGATGTAGCTGAAATCGGTCACAAGAATCGAGAGCCTGCTCCCGGCCTCTGCTTCTCTCCGGTGCACTTCAGCCAAGAGCGTCCTTGCGAGCCCCCTTCGGGAGAATTCCCTCCTAGTTACAACACCTTGAATCCCTGACACGATCTCTGTTCTGCCGTTCCTCATCGTGTATGGGATGCGTACCACGCGAACGCCGGAGAGTACCTGGTCATTCTCGACAGCGTAGACTGCCCAATAGTCGGCTGCGGGATAACCAAGTCTAATCACTTCCCTCAGCCTCTTGAAGGCGACGGGCATCCAGTTGGTTGAGGCGTCCATGAGCTGGACTCGGTCCTCCCATTCTGCAGGGAGTTCGTCATGCGTCAGTATTCGCAAAGAGATCTGATATGGAATGAGCGCTTATTATTGCTCTCGTAGGTCATGCTGATGGGTGGGGTAAGGTCTCTCGATCGAGAGGGCAGACTATGCCACGTCCTCGCCGCTCAAGACCTGCGCTAACAATTTGTGCGGCTTACGCGCAGGAGTTCAGTGGTCCCTTTATCCCCTATGTCAGTTACTCCTTGCTACAATGGAACCCAGTTCGAAGAAGGAATCTGGGTATCGAACCGGATTTGGAGCGGGCCCGACGGGAATCGAAGCGAAAAACGCAGCCGGAATTGGTATCGAAACAACCGGACGCATGTCAGATGCTCTGCTCGGTCCTACGCCGTCCGATTGCGATAAAGAGGGGGATGAACAAGGTTGGGCGCAGGGCTCGTTTGTCCAAGCGCTCGAAAGCTGCTTGCCACCTTGAGACGTCTTGAGGCGTAATGCCTCCTGCGGCCAGCATTGCTTCCCTAGCAGCCCAAGCGGGAGGTCGAATACCTGGCACCAAACTTACAATCTGATAGACACCGACGTGTCGATCCAACTCAAGTCCCGCTCCAACAACCAACTTACCCAATCGGAGACCAACCGAGGTGTCATTTCCCAATCCTCGGTGAAAGTCGTTGTACCTTTCCCCAAGGTCCAAGAGTTCTGGGTCATCATCGAGCGTCCGTGCAGCAGTAAGGTCGATGTCCACTAAGTAGACGGCGCCCTTTGGCCGAACGAGGGATGCCATGTGTCTGACGATCTCCTGTTCTTTACCCCCATTATGAGCAAGAACGTGGCGCAACACCGCGACGTCGAGGCTCGAGGGCTCCAACCCGGTCGAAGTTGCCGTCCCCAGTCGTAGCTGGAGGTTTGCCGCTCCTGCTTCCTTCGTCACCTGACGGGCCGCCGCGAGTGCACTCTCGTCTCTGTCGACTCCAATCACTCTTCCCTTCGGCCCGACGATTCGGCTCATCACCACCGCTACGGCAGCCGGACCGCACCCTACGTCGGCGATTACCGCCCCGGGAGCAATCCCTGCAAGGGCCCATAGGTCTCCTTCAAGCTTCTGAGCCTGTTCAGCCATGAAGAGATACCGCCTTACCTCAGATTCGCTTACCCTCAGGGAATAGTCTGGCACTTTACTCAATTCGCGAGCCCATGAGCTGCGTATTATCCGTTTCACAAGGTCTGCGGTATCCTTCGTGCCGAAACAGCTCAATTTGCTCTCTACGAACTAATGAAACTGGATTTGGAGCGGGCCCGACGGGAATCGAACCCGTTTAGGGGGTTTCGGTCGTCCTGACCCTCGGGTTAAAAGCCCGATGCTCTACCTGATTTCTCTCCCATCCGGGAACTAAGCTACGGGCCCGCCACGCACGTTTGACGACAAGGGTATTTTACTACATTCGTGGATGGAGTAAGCTCATTCACTGTGCCAGGCCGGTTCGTTCGGACGCGTCAGCCGCTTGACGACAGCCTTCCGTCCCAGGAGCACCGGGACCGCCAGGGAGATCACGAGCGTAGCCACCACTATGAGAGAATAGGTTAGGTCTGTGATGACCCCGCTTGTGAGCGCAACGGATGCTATCACTATGCCCACCGCGCCCCTGCCTCCGAGGATCACGGCGACCTGCTTGGCGTCCTGGTCCTTCAGCCTCAGGATGGACCTGCCGGCGTAGTATGTTATCGCGACCGAGATGAGAAGGGTCGAAGCGATGACGACGCCGAGGTCCGGTAGCAGGTAGTAACCTGACGCGGAGAGGTCCGCCTGCAGACCGGCCGCCCCGAAGAAGAGAGGGATGAAGAACGCCCTGTTCATCCTCGTGAAGGTGGCCGAGACCTCCTGGAAAGCCTTCCTTCCCAGCAGGCCCTCGCGCATTATCAGCCCAGCGAAGAACGCCCCGATGATGTAGCTGAGCCCGATCGCCTGGAAGATGGCCGCGATTAGGAGGCCGACCAGTATCAGCACGGCGTACGACATATCCTCCCTCCTGACGAGTGTCCCCGCCTTTCCGAGCACCTGCCTGAACGCCTTCGGTTGGAGGTTCAGGAGCAGGTCTATCGCTATGAACGCGGCCACAAAGATCGCCGTGTAGGCTATCACGGTTATGGTGTTGAGGACAGGAGTAGAGACAGCGACCAGGATCATGAACGCGATGATGTCGGCGATCGCGACCGACGAGAGGATTATCATGCCGGACTCCTTCTCGAGCAGCTTGTACTGCATGACCAATACGGAGATTATCGAGATGGACGGCACGGCGATCGCAAGCGCTGTGACGAGATCAGGGATAGGGCCGAACGGAAAGATGAACAGGGCGATACCGAAGACCAGGAGCATCGGCAGTATGAATGAGCTCAGTGAGAGGACCAGCCCGTGCCGGATGTGCTTCTTCAGGATGTCAGTGTTCATCTCGAACCCGATGAGAAAGATCACGAAGAAGAGCGCGATCGAGGAGATCGCCTGTATCTGGTCGTTCGTCGAGATGAGGTTGAAGACCGTGGGGCCGAGGACTATCCCACTCAGCAGCTCGCCCGCCACAGACGGGAGCCTGAACTGCTCAAAGACCTCCCCCGTCAGGATCGCGGCGGCGAGGACGATCAAGACCTGTATGATTATCTGGTAGGCCAAAGCTCGTCAACTGTTCGCTGCCGGAACTCCAAAGTAGGCCCTAGGATGGTTTCATTTTTAAACATCCCACTTCAACTCGGGCGAGATGCCAGTCTGGAAGATCCTGCGACACAACGGGGTTGCGTTTCCCGACCCCTACATACCGAAGGGTCTGACGGTGGCGATCAGGGGCGAGCCTGTGAGTCTGTCTCCCATGGCAGAGGAGATGGCCTACAACTTCGCCAAGAAGAAGGACACCCCCTACGTGCAGGACCCTGTCTTCGTCGCGAACTTCATGAAGCACTTCAGCAGGGAGCTCCCTGAGGCGTTCAGGGGCGCAAGTTTCTCTGAGATCGACTTTTCCCAGTTCTACAGGCTCGCCGATGCCGAGAAGCACACCAAGGAGGCGATGGGCAAGGAGGAGAAGAAGGGCCAGGCCGTCTCCCGGAAGGAGCTCCGGGAGAAGCTGAAGGAGAAGTACGGAAAGGCGGCGATAGACGAGAACGAGATCGAGATAGCCAACTGGCTGGTCGAACCCCCTGGCCTGTTCATGGGACGGGGAGCGCACCCGCTCCGGGGCAGCTGGAAGCCAAGGGTGGAGCAGAGGCACGTCACCCTCAATCTGGATGAGTCCTCCCCGGTCCCCCCTGGCGCCTGGGGCGCCATCGTGCACGACCATGAGTCGATCTGGATCGCCAAGTGGATAGACGCGCTCACCGGGAGGGAGAAGTACGTCTGGCCCCACGAGAGCTCCGAGATCCAGCAGTCGAGGAGCAAGGACAAGTACGACAAGGCCCTTCGGATAGAGGGGCAACTCGGCAAGCTGCGCCGGAAGACCCTGGAGGCCATGGCCTCGAGAGACGAAAAGAAGAGGAAGATCGCCACGGTCAGCTACCTCATCGACAAGCTGGGAATGAGGGTGGGCGACGAGAAGGACGAGGACGAGGCCGACACCGTCGGCGCAACCACGCTGAGGGTGGAGCACGTCAAGATTGATGACGCGAGGATAGAGTTCGATTTCCTCGGAAAGGACAGTGTAAGATGGGTCAAGACTCTCTCCAACCCCGAGCCGATCCTGGTCCAGAACCTGCGCCGCTTCACGGCCAAGAAGAAGCCGAGCGACGAGATCTTCGATGTGGTCACCTCTAGCATGGTCAACCGATTCCTCTCCGAGATCATCCCAGGCCTGACGGCGAAGGTCTTCAGGACGTACCACGCGACCCTCGAGACAAAGAAGAGCCTCAGTAGTAAAGACGTTCGCGACGCTGACGAGCTGGAGAAGCGCTACTTTGCGAAGGAGGCCAACCTCTCAGCCGCGATCTTCTGCAACCACAAGCGGACCCCGCCCAAGACATGGGAGCAGACCCTGAAGAAGAAGGAGGAGAAGCTTGCCGAGTACAGAGCAAAGGGGAAGGAGGGCATGGCCAGGAAGATGTCGCTGGATGTGGAGTTCACCAAGAAGACCAAGGACTACAACCTCAACACCTCTCTCAAGAACTACATCGACCCCCGGGTCTACAAGTCATGGTGCGACTACGCGGGCCTGGACTGGAACAAGCTCTACACCACCTCCCTCCAGAGGAGGTTCTCCTGGGTCGCAAAGTCCAAGAAGGCCTGGACCCCGCAGGATGAACAGCCGGTCGTCGTGAAACAGCCGGACTAGGTATGGCTGATCTTAGCCCGTGATGAGGGCCCTGACGTAGACGAGCTCTTCTGCGTCCGACCTCCTCTCGTCCTGGGGGGTCTCCATCAGGAGAGGGAGCTGCGCAATCCTGTCGTGGCGCAGGAGTGCCCTGAACCCCTTCTCGCCTATCCGCCCCATGCCGATGTGCTCGTGCCTGTCGAGGTTTGACCCGAGGACCCCCTTCGAGTCGTTCAGATGGACGACCTTGAGCCTTCTCAGCCCAACGTTCGATTCGAAGAGCGCAAGCATCTCGTCGACCCCCGTCGGGGTGGAGATGTCGAACCCCGCGGCGAAGGCGTGGCACGTATCGAGACAGACCCCGATCCTGCCCGCCTGGTTTACCCCGTCGAGGATCATCCGGAGCTCCTCGAACCTCGCCCCTACGCTGTTCTTCTGACCTGCCGTGTTCTCGATCAGGATAGAGGTCGAGTTCGGGTTCGAGTCGAGCGCCTCGTTGCAGGCGTCTATCACGTTCCTTACGCCGACCAGCGATCCCTTCCCCATGTGGGACCCGATGTGCGCCACCACATAGTCGACGCCCAGCGCGCCGCACCTGCCAACCTCGGCGGTCAGCGAGGCCCTGCTCTGCTTGATGACGGACGCGATCGGAGACGCGAGGTTGGGAAGATAGGGCATGTGGACCACCACCCTCTTGAAGCCCGCCCGGGACCTCTTATCGTTGAACGCCCGGATCTCCTCGTCACGGAGAGGATTGAACTTCCAGCCTCGGGGGTTGCGCGTGAACAGCTGGAAGGCCGTGCAGTCCGCCTCGAGTGCCCTGTCGACGGCCATGTCGATCGAGCCCGCTATGGATACATGGAAACCTATGAGAGGTTCTCTCACGGACAAAATAGAAAGGATGTGGGTTTAAGGCTTGTCGCCCCACCCACCACTGTCCTGCGGCCGAGTCTAACTCGTCGTCGTCTTGGCCTTTCGTGTAGACTTGGCACGAGGCTTGGTCGAAGTGCTCCTCTTCCTCTGCGCCTTTGGCACACTCGCCGCGACGGTCGCGGGAGCTTCCACAGTCTCAGCGATCGAGACCGGTGCTGCAGAGGATGGGCTGACCGTCTGGATCGCGACCGACGCGACCTCCACGGGTCCCGCTGCGGCTACTTCTGCCACCACTGGAACGACCTCGGAGACTGACGGAAGTGACTGCACTTCCGGAGATGAGGTCTCGACCACTGGTGTCTCGACTGCTGCTGTCTGTGGCATTGGTGCTGCTTGCACTACTATCTCGGCCGGTGAGAAGGAGCCGATCCCCGAGGGACCTGCTGAAGGGCCGACCGAGATAGATGCGCCTCTGTTCCTGGGCCTTACTGCGTACCCAATGACTGCAGCGCCTACGCCTGCGGCGAAGATGATGGTGAGCACCTGTTCTAACACCATTTTCTATCCACCTGTATCCTTCTACGCGATATCATGTCTTCTAATGACGAGTCAAAGGTATTACACAATCGCCTCAATACCGCAGACGGGTCCTGGCTCGCTCGCCGGCTGGGAAGCCCAGTGGAGCCTATCAGTCCCTTCACCGAGCGAATGCGCTTGTCGAATCAGCACAACGATTTTTTGAGCCCCGTTGCGGCATCCCGAGTGATTTCTTGCCGCGTCGTGTGAGATCTCGGCTATGCATCAACCGAAGACGATTTTTTCCACTTCTTCAGGAGGAGTTTCTCGCCGGCGGTGACCTGGGGTCCGAGCTTGTTCTCTTCGACGGCCTGCCGCAGGAAGTCTCTGAACGAGCTGATGGCCCTGTGCTCTTCCTCGGAGATGATCCCTTTCTCGACCGCCGCGTCGACCTCGCTCTCCCATTCGTCACCAAGGGCCGGGGCCTTGCCAGCCGGGAACTCCTCGTCGGCTCCCCTGAGAAGAGTGGCAAACGCCTCCATCTTCTCTTCATCGGATGAGCGCGCGAGCGCGTCGTCCTTCTCGCCCTTCGCAGTGGAGTATCGTCCGAACTTGTAACCTAGCCAGTACAGGACCTTGGTCGGCTCAATCCTGATGAGCCTGTACTTGTAGAGCTTCCTCTCGTCCGGCAGTCCCCTTCCCTTTGCATAGAACGTGAACATACCCGGATATTTCCGGGAGAACTTGGCCATCTTTGGGCCCACCGACAGGATCGATGCGACTGTCTTCGCTATGCTAAAGATCTTGACCCGTCCCTGCATCATCACGCCCGAGGCGCCAAGCGTGAGGTCGCGGTTATCGACGAGGAACGAGACGTCCGGATTGGCCCTCATGAACCGGAGCTTCGCCGCGCTCGTCGGAGTCATGAAATAGACCTGCATCCCTGCGAAGTAGAAAGCGACCGGATAGGCGTAGAGGTCGCCCTTCTCCGACTTGACCGAGAGGTAACCTATCCTCGATGTCTTGAGGAGGTCCATGACCTTCCCGGGGATCTCGGACTGCTTTTCGCGGGCTGCCACACATAACTGCGCGCCGAATCCTAGTATATCTCTTCCGTCGCGTAGACCTCTATCCCGCTGCCCTTGATCGCATAGGGTCTCTGGACGGTGTCGACCTCCGAGCCCCTCATCTTTAGGACCTGGAGAACCCTGACACCCTTCCTCAGGGTGCGGAGCAGGATCACACCTTCTGCGAGATACTCCTCGGGCTGCAAAGAACGATCATCGCCGGTCGACAGAAGCTCACTTGTAAGAAGTGTCGTCGCACCCGAAGACTGCAGCGTCTCGATCAGATCGAGGACCACCGGCCTACGCTCTTCGATGAGTGGGAAGCGGAAGATCAGATCTGAGATCGAGTCCACGACGATCCGCTTGGGCTTCATCCTCTCGACAGTCTCCTGGATCATATCGATGAGGTTGACCAGCCCAAGTTCCTTGCCTCCAACGGGGATCCGGCCCACCATGGCCTGCTCAGGTATTCGCCTGATCGCAGTAGCGTCAAGGTATGAGAAGGAACCCGCTGATTCCAGCTGGGCAAAGTCCATTCCGAACTCCGCCATCTCCGTCATGAAGCGCGCCTTCGGTTCGTTCATCCCCACGAAGGCGACGCTCTCTTTGCCACCGGCGGCAGCATGATGCAAGAACTGGGAACAAAGGATCGTCTTTCCGGCGCCCGGTTCGCCGAGAACGAGTACGACCCGACCCTCGGGCATGCCGCCCTTCAGGATGGAGTCCAACCCCGCAATTCCGCTGGAAATCTTCGAGGTCATCTTGATGCCTGGAGTTCCGCGCTCGTTCTGTATATCAGCTTTGGCAAAGTCTCAGCTGGTAAGGATCAGAACCGACAAGGATCTCCCACGCCCACGCGTCCTGATAGAAAAGACAATGCTCAGCAGAAAGAGCCGATGGAGTTTGCAGTCTGATCGATCCGCCACCACGTTGGAAGAGGTGCGAATCTACTTTAGGACGCGTCAGAGGGCCGCACCAACAACTTTTATATCATCTTCCATCCCATACCATCACTTCGGCTCTATTATGACGTATCCACTTGACAAATTATGTGTTCAGACATTCAAGTATGACAGAAGGATCCGTTACGCTAGCGTCCTTGACGATACCGGAAGGGTAATCGCGGGGGGCATGCGGAAGGGGATAAGCTCGCTGGAACCGGTGAGCGAGGACCTGAGGCTGATGGCCAACCTGACCATCCAGATCGGAACCGACAAGACGTGGGACCGGTACTTCGGGACGATACAGTACACCTTCGTGAAGAGGGAGAAGGTGAACATGCTCACCTTCAATCTTGGAGTGAACTTCATGCTGATCTCGACGGAACCTGACTTCGACCTCCATCAGGTCGCGAACCTCCGTGAGACTGTGCTGACGATCTACACCACCGGAATGATACCAGAACGGACGAGATAGAAGAAGTACTCGCCTAGACGAGGCCCAGGTCGGGGAAACTCGACTGCGTGACACCGAGCTCCTTCTGGAGCGACCGGATCCTCTTGGCGTACTCCACCATGTTCTCCTTCTCGTCCTTGACCTTTGCAATCTTGTATGCCTTCCACGATTTCTTCAGAGCCGCCCAGGTCTGACCCGTCGTATGTGACACTGAGATTACACTGGCTGGGCCGATGCCGGTTTTTCGTATTTAAGATTGCTGCGGCTCTTCGCTGACCTGGAAGGTGAGGGGCTTGCCGTGTATGTCGTAGACCTTGATGCAGCTCTCGTCGCTGTATGGGTAGCCCGCGATCACCATTATCTTCCCCATCATGTGCAGGAGGTCCTGGTGGGAAGGCACCGCGTAGCCCGATGGATGCGAGTGGGCCACACCGATGAAGGTCAGGTCGATCGGCATCAGGTTCCAGCTGAAGCTCGAGAACCCCTCCCCGTGGGTGGCCATGGGGGGTATGACGACGCTCTCGACGCGCACGTCGCCCTTCTTGCTGCTCCCCCTGAGGAGGAGTATCCCCTCCCTCGGGTAGGCGCTGCGCGAGTAGGTGAGAACGCTGTCGACGACCACCCTTAGCATAGTGACGCTGCGGACCGGCAAAGCAGTACACGGCCTGCGTCCTTGTTCAGGATAAAATGTTTGGGCTCCCCGATGGCGGGCACGCAGCCTCCTGGTCGTGTTCCGGCTCGACAGAATCCTTTAAAACGACCCTAAAAGCCTCCTCGCTATCTAGGGAGATTAGAGAACATGTTCGCACCTTCCGCAGGTTACGACCGGGCGATTACCATATTTTCGCCCGATGGCAGACTATACCAAGTCGAGTACGCTCTTGAGACCGTAAGGAGAGGGAGCCTGGCTGTAGGAGTAAGGACGAACGAAGGCGTCGTCCTGGCCGTTGAGGAGAGAGGGAGAAAGCTTCAGAGCGGTTATTCGGTCGTCAAGATGTTCCAGATCGACGACCACATCGGCGCGGTCGGCGCAGGCTACATCCCTGACGCTCGCATACAGGTCGACAACGCTAGGGTCATCGCCCAGAGCAACAAGCTGGTCTACGAGGAGCCGGTCGATATCGAGACGGTGGCGAAGAGGATCGCAGACCTCAACCAGCAGTACACGCAGTATGCCGGAGTGAGGCCTTTCGGCGTCTCTCTGATAATCGCTGGTGTGGACGAGAACAGGGGACCTGTGGTCTACCTGACAGACCCGACGGGCGCATATCTCAGCTTCGACGCCATAGCGATCGGCGCAGGGAGCGACCAGGTCAACGAGTACCTCGAGAAGAACTATGACAAGGGTATCAGTCTCGACGAGGGCATAAGGCTGGCGATCGAGTGCATCTATCTGGTGAGCGAGGACAAGGCGGGCACGGCCCACATAAAGACGGCCGTTGTGGAGGCCGAATCAAAGATGATGAGAAAGCTCTCAGAGGATGAGATCGCAAAGAGTGCCGCCAGCGCGAAGACACGAAGCGACAAGCCAGCGAACAAGGGCGCATAGCCGCCCGATGCAAGGTCATGAGCAACAAGTTCACCAGCGTGCGCATGACTATAGACGGCGACCACTATGAGATACTGGTCTATCCGGACCCCGCCCTGAACTACAAGATGGGCAAACAGGTGGACCCCGCCGCGGTGCTCGCGATCGACGAGGTCTATTTCGACTCCTCCAGGGGCCTGAGGGCCTCAGCCGACAAGCTGAAGAAGCACTTCAAGACCGAGGACCACGCCAAGGCCGCGCTCGAGGTGCTGAGGCGCGGCGAGCTCCAGCTCACCCAGGAGCAGAGGATGAGGCTCACAGAAGAGAAGAGGAAGCAGGTCGTGATGATCATAGCGAAGAGCTACGTCGACCCACGAACTAGCCTCCCGCACCCACCCGTGAGGATAGAGCAGGCGATGCAGGATGCGAGGGTCACCATCGACCCCTTCAAGGACGCGAGCGAACAGACCAAGGAGATACTGGACAAGATAAGGCCGATAATCCCGCTAAAGTCGGAGAGGGTCAAACTCACCGTCAGGACACCCGCGCAGTACGCCGGGCAGGCCATAGGCGTCCTGAAGGGTTTCGGCGAGATACTTAAAGAGGAGTGGGGTCAGGACGGTGGACTGTCCGTAGTGTTAGAAGTACCGGCTGCATCCCAACCCAACCTTCTCGAAAGGCTGGGCGCTGTGACGAAGGGGTCGGCGCAGGTAACATTGGTGAAATGAATTGCCAGAAATAGTCAGAAAACAGGTAATCCCCGGAGACGTAATCGTCAGTGGGGACTATAGACCAGGCAGCTTTGTCGAGCGAAGGGGTGACGACCTTATCGCTCTGCGCATTGGTCTCGCCGAGATCGTCAGGAGCGACGTGAAGGTCATCCCGCTCTCAGGTTCCTACATCCCGCGCGTGGAGGACCTGGTTGTAGGGAAGGTCTCAAACATGACGGGTTACGGATGGGAGATAGACATCGGCTCGTGCTTCCTGGGGTATCTACCCGCCCAGTTCGTCTTCGGCCGCGACTTCTCGCCTGCGACTCACGACCTCAGCTCGAGGTTCAGGGTGGGGGACATGCTGCTGGCGAAGATCGAGGCCTACGACCGCTCGAGGGACCCCCAGCTCTCGATCCGGGGCCCCGGGTTCGGGCTCATCCCGCACGGCGAGCTCGTGAGGATATCTCCGACGAAGGTCCCCCGGCTGATAGGCAAGAAGGGATACATGATCAAGATGATCGGCAACCTGACCCACTGCGACATCAGGGTCGGTCAGAACGGGCTCGTGGTCCTTGACGGTCCCCCGGAGGGCGTGGTGAAGGCTGTGCAGGCTGTGCACCTGATCGAACAGGAGGCGCACATGGCCGACCTGACTCAGAAGGTGGAGGCTTTCCTGACCCAGTCGAACCAGACTGGCCAGCCCAGCCAGGCTACTCCGCCCAGCGCGCCCAATAGTGGTGAATAGAATTGGAAGAAAAGAGGAAACTGATCGATGAGAACGGTCTGCGCACCGATGGTCGCAGATGGGATGAACTAAGGCCCATCAAGATTGAGGTGGGTACTCTGCAGAACGCGGACGGGTCGGCGTACATCGAGTTCGGGAAGAACAAGATAGTAGCAGCGGTCTACGGCCCGAAAGAGATGCACCCGAAGCACATGCTGCTCGCGGACAGGGCCGTGCTAAAGTGCAGATACCACATGGCACCCTTCTCCGTCGACCAGCGCAAGAACCCGGCCCCCTCGCGCAGGGAGATCGAGATATCGAAGGTGATCAGGGAGGCGATACAGCCCGCGCTGATCCTAGAGGACTACCCGCGCACGGCCATACAGATCTACGTCGAGGTGCTCCAGTCCGACGGAGGCTCCAGGGTAGCCGGGATCACGGCGGCCTCCCTGGCACTCGCGGACGCAGGGATCAACATGCGCGATCTCGTAGTCGGATGCGCCGTCGGCAAGGTCGACGGCAAGATCGTGCTGGACCTGAACGACACCGAGGACAAGGAGGGCTCCGGCGACATGCCCTATGCCTTCATGCCAAACCTGAACCAGGTCACCCTCCTTCAGCTCGACGGTCTCTTCACCATCGAGGAGTTCAAGCAAGCTCTTGAGATGGCCAACCAGGGCGCGAGGAAGGTCTACGAACTCCAGCGTGAGGCGCTCCTGAGAAAGTACTTCGCCGGTGCAACCGTAGAGACGACCACAGAGGAGGTAGGCGAGTAGAGATGCCCCAAAAGTCATACGTGGTCGAGACCCTGAGGAAGGCACAGCTCCTCGAGCTGCTCTCCAAGGGAACCAGGCTCGACGGCAGATCCCTGAACGAGGTCAGGAAGCTCGAGATCCAGACCGGCCTCATAGAGAAGGCCAACGGCTCCGCGATGGTCAGCCTGGGTAACACTCAGGTGATCGCCGGTGTTATGGTCGACAAGGGGACCCCGTTCCCCGACACGCCCGACAAGGGGCTGCTCATCGTCGGCGCCGAGGTGCTCCCCCTCGCTGCATCCTACGTCGAGGCAGGTCCTCCCGACGAGAGCGCGATCGAGCTTGCGAGGGTGGTGGACAGAGGCATCAGAGAGTCCGAGATGATAGACGTCAGCAGCCTCGTGATCAAGGAGGGCAAGTTCGTCTACGCCGTCTTCGTGGACGTGAACGTCCTCAACGTGGACGGCAACCTCTTCGATGCGACGAGCTACGCCGTCGTCTCCGCCCTGCTTACGGCCCGCATGCCAAAGTTCGTGCTCGACGGAGACGCTGTAAAGAACACGGGCGAGAAGGTCCCGGTCCCCGTGAGCAAGGTCCCAGTCTCTCTCACCATGGCGAGCATAAGCAACACGCTCATAGCGGACCCCACATCCGAAGAGGAAGCGGTGATGGACGCCAGGATCACCCTGACCACCGACGACGAGGGTTACATCTGCGCCGGCCAGAAGGGCGAACCAGGTTCCCTCACGCAGGAGCAGATACTCACCGCAGCCGAGTGGGCGATCTCCAGAGGGAAGGAGATCAGGGCCAAGATCAGAGAGGCGACGCAGCATGCCTAGGTCCAAGTCTCTGAGGGGCCTCGGAGCCAAGTACGGAGGGACGGTCAGGAAGCGGTACTCGAACGTCCACCGTCTCCTCAAGGCGAAGAAGCCTTGTCCGTCCTGCTCGAGCCTGAAGCTGAGGAGGGTCTCCTCGGGAATCTGGAGCTGCAAGAGCTGCGGGTTCACGATCGCGGGAGGAGCCTACGATGTCTCCCAGACGAGAACCGGCTAGGCCCATCGAGAAGATCACGCTGAAGATCGCTCTGGAGGATGAAGGACCCTCCATGGCCCGCGCCAGCAAGACCATGAAGAGTTCCAAGCTCTCGGCAGACGGGCTCGTCATCGTCTCGCGGACGAACGGCCCCGCGGAGGCCATCGAGGAGATGGAGCGGTTCAGAGAGGCGACGAAAGGGGCGAAGGACGCCCCAAAAGACTTTAAGTAGTCTCAGAGATTCGGTGGACGAGTTTGAGTCAAGAGATACCGCCTTGGCTGAGAGAACAGCTCACCAGGCTCGACAATCTGCAGCAGAACCTTCAATCCGTCGCGATGCAGAGGCAGCAGGTCGATGCAGAGCTCGCCGACGCCGAGAAGACGCTCGAAGAGCTGAAGAACGTAACACCCGAAGAGCAGATCTACAAGTACGTCGGAAGCCTGCTCGTAAAGGTCACCAAGGAGGCGATCACCAAGGACCTGGAGGAGAGGAAGGACATCTCCAACACGCGCACCCTCGTCCTCAACAAGCAGGAGTCCAGGCTGAAGGAGAACATAAAGGAGCTCCAGACAAAGATCGACGAGATGATCAAGGCCCGCACTCAGGGGCCAACGCAGGGCTCCTAGAGCGGGTGTCCTCCGTCCTCAATCCTCAAGGGCCCGTCCCCTGCGGGGCAGCTACTGCCTGGTGAGAGTATGGGCTTGCTCCTGCCTGCACCAGAGAACGTCAAGAAGGTCGCGATACTCTGCCACCGGCACGCAGACGCAGACACATACCTCTCCGCCTACGCCCTCTCCTTCATGGTCGGGAAGCTCATGCCCGGAGCGGAGGCCTCGATAATCATACCCGACGGGATGAGCGCGCTGACGCAGCGGCTCGCCGAGACGTTTCCCTACGATAAGCACGAGGAGAGCCCGGACTACGACCTCATCCTGGCGGTCGACATCGGTCACATGGAGCTCCTGAAGGACTGGAGCGAGAAGCTCCGGAACAGCCGCGGTACCAAGGTCCTGATCGATCACCATCCCCTTCAGGAGGGGACGCCGTACGACCAGCTGATGGTCGACACGACCGCCTCCTCGGCTGCCGAGCTCGTCCACCGGCTCTTCAAGGAGCTCAGCGTCGAGCCGGACGCCAGCGTCTCCCAGGCCCTCCTGATCGCCATACTCTTCGATTCCCAGCACCTGTCGATAGCGGGGGTCGGGGCGCTCAGGGCCGTCCTCGACCTCACCGAACACGGGGCCAGGCTCGACGAGGCGAGGGCGCTCCTCCGTTCCCCTCCTGACTATGGGGAGGTGATAGCGAAGCTCAAGGCGGCCAAGCGGTGCCGAATCTACCGCGCGGCGGGGCGCGTGATCGTCACGAGCACCATCGGCTCCTTCCAGGCGAACGTCGCCAGGGCGTTCACCCACCTCGGGGCGGACGTCTCGCTAGTCGTCGGGGACTTTGACGGCGAGCTGCGGGGGAGCCTGCGCTCCAACCATCGCTTCAGCGCCGAGACGAACATCCATCTTGGGACCGACGTGGCGGAGGTCCTCTCCAAGGGCAGGGGTTATGGGGGCGGTCATCCGACGGCGGCGTCGTTCACGTGCTCTGCCGGAGCCGAGGATGTGATCAAGGATTTCCTCGCCCTGATGGGCGGACTCCTGCACGACGCCCCTGTGGAAGTCAAGTGACCCTGGGGTCTTTCTTCTGGAGGTAGCTTGCTATCCAGGGCTTCCTGCCCGCGGCCCTCGTGCTCTGGACCTGCGGCAGGCTAACTATCCCGTACGAGACGATCGAGACGAACGCGAACTGGAGCGCGTTGAAGACGGCCGTCATGATCAGGACCAGGACGAGCACGTTCGAGTCTGTCAGGGTTATCCCGACCAGCTTGAACGACCCTGCGACGTATCCGAGTATCCCCGAGATGGTGTAGAGGAAGACGATCAGGAGGTAGTTGGGCACCGTCATCGCTGCGGCTCTGATGGCCATACCGAGGACCGACCCGAGCCCCACCGCCTTCTTGATCGTCGGATCTCTCATCCTGCGGACGGCCACAACGCCGATCCAGACCCCCAGCAGCGAAGAGAGCACGGCGATCAGCTTGAGCTCGGGGCCGAAGAAAGCCGCGTTCACACCCAAGACCAGGAGCGTCGCGAACTCGATGAAGGCCGCGATCAGCGCCGGCACGGGACCGAAGATGAAGAAGGCTAGAAGGATGGCGACCTCCCCCAGGTCGAACTGCAGGTAGGGCACGATGGGGAAGTTGAGACCCAGCGCCTGAGAGATCAACGTCAGCACCACCGAGAGCGCGCCAAAGACCGCCACACCCGCCAGCGACCTGCTGTCCAGTCCTGCCCGTCTATGTCCCGACACGCCCGTGCCCCGTCCTCATCAGTCTAATAAGAATTTGGTAACAACCAAATACTTAGTAACACCCCTCCGTGGGCAATCGAGAGCGACTTGAAGACCTCCAAAGGGTTATCTTGCTTCCGTCTGCGCCGTGCCCGTCGCGCTCCAAGCCGCACCTGACCCAGTGATAAGATTGACCAGTACACTGCTCCGCGTCGAGAACCTGTCGTTCCGCTACATCGATACGGAGAGGTGGGCGCTCGACGACGTCAGCATGGAGATCGAGGAAGGGTCCATCACCGTCCTCGCCGGGCAGAGCGGGTGCGGCAAGTCGACTCTCCTCAGGTGCATGAACGGGCTCATCCCGCACATGTATCCTGGCGATTACAAGGGAAGCATAACCATGGACGGGGAGGCCGTGGACAAGACGAAGATGGGGGAGCTCGCCCAGAAGGTCGGGCTCCTCTTCCAGAACCCCGAGAACCAGATCTTCATGTTCTCGGTCGAGAGGGACATCGCGTTCGGGCTGGAGAACCTGGGGCTCCCCAGAGACGAGATGAGGAAGAGGATCGACGAGGTCATGCGCATGCTCGGCATCACCTCCCTAGCCCTGCGGGCCCCTCACGAGCTCTCCGACGGGCAGAAGCAGAGGGTGGCCCTCGCGGGGGTGATCGCCATGAGGCCGAGGCTGATCATCCTCGACGAACCCACCTCTCTGCTCGACCCGCAGACCGCCTCCGAGCTCGTGAGCCTCGTGCGCGACCTCAACAGGGACCTCGGGATCACATTCGTCATCGTCGAGCACCGGCTCGAGCTCCTCACCCCGATCGCTGACAGGATCTTCGTCATGGACCGAGGCCGCAAGGTGATGGAGGGTAATCCCGCCGAGGTCCTCACGGACCCGCGGGCATCAGGCTACGGGATCGCCGTCCCACCCGTCTCGAGGCTTTACTCTGAACTCAAGAGGGACGGCCTCGACCTCGGCAGGGTCCCGACCACACCTCGCGAGCTCGCAGAGGAGGTCAACGGGCGTTGAGCCTCATCGAGTTCAGGGATGTGACATTCGTCCATCAGAACGGGGTCAAGGCCCTGGACGACGTCAGCCTCTCCGTCGAGAAGCAGGAGCTGGTTGGCATCGTGGGGGAGAACGGCGCGGGCAAGACGACGCTCGTGAAGCACATCAACGGGCTGCTGAAGCCGACCAGAGGTTCGGTGACCATCGACGGGAACAACACCCGGGACGTTAGCACGGCACGCCTCGCGCGCAACGTGGGCATCGCGTTCCAGAACCCCGACCACCAGCTCTTCTCGGACAGCGTCGAGAACGAGATAACCTTCGCCCTGAAGAACTTCGGTTTCGAGGGCGCGCTGATCGAGCAGAGGATCAGGTGGGCGCTGGGCTTCTTCGGGCTCGAGGAGTATCGCAAGTCCTCGCCCCTCATACTGAGCGGGGGAGAGAAGAAGCGCCTGACGCTGGCCTCCATCCTGGCGTGGGACCCCGACGTGGTCGTCCTCGACGAGCCCACGGTCGGCCAGGACGCGATCCAGAAAGAGAAGCTGGGCGAGATCGTCAGACTGCTCCACTCAACGGGCAAGACGATCATCATAGTCTCCCACGACGTCGAGTTCCTGTGGACCCTGCAGCCCCGGATCCTGGTGATGAAGCAGGGAGGGGTCGTGGGCGACGGGCCCTGCGCCACGGTGATGCACGACAGGCCTCTCCTGGAGGGCGCGAGGGTGTCGCAGCCCCAGCTCGTCCAGCTGTACGACGAACTGCGGACGAGACCCGACCAGCCCTTCCTTGACCTCTCGGCGGCCCGGAGCTGGATAGAGAAGGGGGCGACCTAGGTGTACTGGATAGCGGGCGGGTTCCTCTTCCGCCGCGTGGTCTCTCCATTCCACAAGCTCGACCCGCGGGTCAAGCTCACCATCTCGGTCGAGTTCTTCGCACTCTCGCTGGCCGCGTCCTCCATAATCGCGATCGCCACGGTGCTGCTCTCGATCCTCGCCGTCGCCGTCCTTGCTCGATCGCTGAAGAGGATAGGCAGGACGATGGCCTTCTCGCTCGTCTTCGCCGCCTTCATCTTCGGCATCAACCTCCTCTTCGGGTTCGGTCTCCTGAAGGCGTTCACCTACGCCCTGCGGTTCCTGGCGATAATCAGCTCGACGAGCGTCTTCTTCGTCACGACCTCCCCCGACGAGCTCGAGCAGATAATGAAGTGGCTGAAGGTGCCGCGCGACGTGGTCTTCGCCTTCGTCACCGCGGTCAGGTTCATCCCCGTCGTGATGCTCGACACGTTCCAGATAATGGACGCGCAAAAGTCGAGGGGGCTGGAGCTGGAGAAGGGCAACCTAGTCAGGCGCGTCCGCAACATGGTCCCGATACTCATCCCGCTCGTGGTGAACTCCGTCATCAGGAGCGGCGAGCTGGCCGAGGCCATGGAGTCGAGGGGATACGGCTCCACGCCCCACCCGACCTCGCTCTACAGGATGAGGCTGAAGTGGTACGACTGGACCGTCCTGGTCGTGAGCGTGGCGGTCTTCGGCGTAGCACTGTATATCTACCACTTCTATCATTTTCCCTTCTGATGATTCCGCCGAGGGTGGTTGTGGACGAGAGGGAGAGGAGCTGTGGGGTCCCAGAGCAGCTCTCGAAACTCAACGTCAGGGTGTACTTCAGCCGGCTGCCGGTCGCCGACTATGTGATAAGCCCCGAGATCGCTGTCGAGAGGAAGGCGCTCCCGGACTTTGTCTCCTCGGTCTACGACGGCAGGCTCTTCGTACAGGCCTCTGCGATCTCGAGCTCGTACAGGAAGCCGTACCTGATCGTCGAGGGTGATATCAAGGAGCTGACAAACCTCACCAAGAACATCAACTCCTACTATGGGGCGGTCGCCTCGGTCACCCTCGCCTATGACCTGCGTGTCATCCACACGGCAGACGCCGCGCAGACCGCGGCCGCGATAGCCGCGCTGATACAGCACAGCCACGCCAGGCCCGTCCCGGTGGGCATCATGGCAGCGCCCCCCAAGGCGAGGGACGAGCCCCAGCAGCAGCTCTACCTCGTCTCGTCCCTGCCCGGTGTGGGCACGAAGCTGGCCCGGAGGATGCTCTCGATGTACGGTACGCCCCGGAAGGTAATGAGCCTCACAGAGTCCCAGCTCGCGATGGTCCAGGGACTCGGGAACAAGAGGGCAGCCAGGATCGCCCACATGCTGGACGCGACGTATATGACACCGAAGGATGGAGCGCCGCGGCAGGAGAAGCTGGAATGAAGAGAATAGCAGTCATCGGAGGCACGGGGGACCTGGGGCTCGGCCTCGCCGCCAGGCTGGCCCGGTCATACGAGGTGACAATAGGCTCGCGCGACGCGTCGAGGGCGGCCGAGGCTGCCTCGAAGGTCTCCGACCTCTCCGGTATCAGGGTCATCGGGGAGGAGAACGGGGCCGCCGCCCGCAGCTCGGATGTATCGGTTCTCGCAATCCCGAACCTGCCCTCGGACGACGTGCTGATTTCGCTGAAGCCAGACCTGGCCGGGAAGCTGGTCCTGTCTCCCATCGTGCCGATGGAGTTCCGCGATGGCCTCTTCTCGCCGTCGCTCGAGTCAGGGTCGGCGGCCGAGAGGGTCGCCTCCCTGCTGGGGACGAGGGTCGCAGGGGCCTTCCATACGGTCCCCGCAGCCCGTCTGCTCGAGGTGGGCAGAGAGCTGGACTATGACGTGCTCGTGACCGCGGAGACGCGGGAGGTCTATGCCGAGGCCGCCGAGATCGTCTCGAGCATCGCCAGTCTGCGCCCCCTCTACGCCGGACCGCTGAGGAACTCCAGGATGGTCGAGGGCATCACGCCGAGCCTCCTCAACGTCGGGAAGCTGAACAAGATCAAGTCTCCCTCGATCAAGGTCGTCTGACCGACCCGTCAGCCGGCGCTAGCGGGGGCCTTCCCATCCCCGAGTAGAGGATGGGGTGGTATGCCTCGAACGTCCAGTAGTCCTTGAAATCTGCGATCGCCCTCGCCTCCTTCACCTCGGCCACGAGCAGGTCGTGGTCGCCAAAGCGGTGCACGCCCGCCAGCGCGCACTCGAGATAGGCAGACGCCTCCCTGATTACGGGGACCTTCAGCGGACCCTTCAGGGAGTGGTGCAGGCCAGCCGCCTCGAGCTTGTCCCTGATCTTGGCGCCTGAGGTGCTGCCCAGCACCTCGACTATCTCCGTGTACTCCCTGCCCAGCCAGGACACCGAAAGGCTGCCCGCCCGCACTATAGTCTCGTGGGTGGCGTGAGACGGGGAGGACGAGATCCCGACCAGCGCGGGGTCGTCCGAGAGCGAGATGACCGACACGGCGGGCATCGCCGAGACTCTCCCCCCGAAGGACGCGGCGACGACCACGGGGACGGCCGGGTAGAGGAGCCGGTACACCCTCGAGGCTGCGACCCTTTTCATGCGCGATCGTCCCCTGTCCGTCTCTTAATTCTTTGGTGGTCCGCGACCGTATCCGGACCGCCTGTCCTTCTCCGTGACCTTCCACGCGACGAGGAACGACCCGAGCGAGATGAGGAAGAGGAGCCCCTCGAACTCCCAGAGGGGGAACTCCCGGGCGAATGGGACGAGCGCGTCGAGCAGACCCATCGGGAGGGCGATGAGGAAATAGACCCTCCTGTGCATGTAGGCCGCGAGGACGCACAGGTATCCCCACGCGAAGTGGGAGAGCAGCGACGAGACCCGCTCCAGGACACCCAGCGCCAGGGGGATCGCGAGCTGCCGGGGAGCATCGAACAGCGAAGGGTTGGACGAGGCCAGCGTCTGGTAGACCGAGGCAGGCATCAGCCCGTCAGCGATCAGGAGATAGGTCGTGGCGAGGTTCACGAGGGCCAGCGCGCCTAGCAGGATCCCGTTCTCCCAGAACGCCAGGGAGATCCCGTAAGCCTCGCCGTCGGCTCCCTCCATCGCCCTCCCGGAGACAGCGTACCTGGCCACCAGGTACGCGAGGCCTACCTCGAAGACCGAGGTCTGGGCCCCCAGATAGAGGCCCGTCTGCCAGCTCACGGAGCCGAATACAGCTGTCACATCGCCGTACGTGTACACCTGGACCAGCTCCTTCAGTGCGATGGCTCCTGCGTACGCGACGAACGAGAAGAGCAGGACGATGGCCGCGAACCTCCTCCTGAGCCTCCAGTAGACTATCAGCCCGGCGCTGATTGCGATGAAGATCACCGGCTGAACGAGCAGGACAGGGTCGATGTTCTGCATCGGGCCGCGCTCGGGCCCTTATGATAAAAATTTCCCCCTGCCGTCCGGTCGAGGACCGAAAGGGTTTTCTGGAAGGGTTACGCAAAACAAGCACACACACAAATGGTAGAAGACGTCGGCTTCCTCCTGAGCCTCGGCATCCTATCCGGCGTCGCCCTCCTGCTCGGACTCCTCTTTGCGAGGCTCCGCACCTCGGTAATAGCGGCCGAGATACTCGCCGGGATGCTGGTGGGGCCCTACGTCCTGGGCTGGGTCTCCGACACGACCGTGATCGGCGACATCGCGAACGTCGGGATCGTGGTCCTGCTCTTCGTGATCGGGCTCGAGCTGGACCCCGTAAAGTTCGCGAGGATGTTCGGAAGGGCGGGGTTCCTCACCGCGATCGAGATGGGTCTCACCTTCCTGGTCGGCCTCCTCTGCGCCTACTTCCTCGGGCTGAACCTCGGCGAGACGCTCGTCTTCGCGATGGCGGGAAGCGCCACGAGCACAGCCATAGTGGGTCAGGTCCTGCTCGGGCGCGGCCTGCGCGACCAGACCGCCCGTCTCCTTGTCGGCGTGCTCGTGATCGAGGACATCGCCGCGGTGGGCTTCCTGATTGTGATCTCCTCGCTCCCCTTCGGCGGCGTGATCTCCGCGTCTCTCGGGCTGCTTACGATCCTCGCCACCGCACTCGGGGGGTTCGCGCTCTTGGCGATCGGTTTCCTCGTGGCCAGGTACGTCGCCCCGCCAGCGATAAACTTCCTCAGCCACTACGAGGGAGAGTTCGAGGAGCTCCCGTTTCTCTTCGCGCTCGGCCTGGGTTTCGGGTTCGGTGTCCTGGGCGCCTACCTGGGATACTCCCCAGGGGTGGGCGCCTTCATAATCGGGCTAGCGATGAGGGGCAAGCACTCGAAGTTCCTCTCCGGAAAGGTGGCCCCGATCAAGGGGCTTCTCGTCTTCATCTTCTTCGCCTACATGGGGAGCTCGATAAACCCCTTCCCAGCGCTCCAGATCTGGCCGGCCTTCCTCCTCGTCGCAGTGCTGCTCATAGCGGCAAAGTTCGGGGGTGGGGTGATCATCGGGAGGATAATGAGCGCAAGAGACCCCCTGAGAGAGACGGACCCCGCGATGATCGGTTCCTGGCTCGTGCCGAGGGGGGAGTTCTCCTTCATCATCGGGCAGGCAGCGCTGGCCGCAGGTCTGATCGACCTCTCGACCTTCTCGATCCTTGGCCTGACCGTGCTTGTCACGGCCATGACAGGGCCGCTCCTCCAGCGGCTCAGCGACCGAAACGCCTCGCCCTCCCAGCACCCGTTCAAGCCAGACAGGGACAGCTGACCTAGGTGCGCTCCGGGCGGAGTGTGATGCACCCAGGAATAAATCGCTCAACGAATTATATATAATAGGAATATCAGCAAGAGCCTATGAGTCAGCCTCTTCTCGTGGTAGCAAAGGGCAGCTCCAAGCTCAACAGGTTCGAGCAGAGCTCGTTCCAGGGCGCGATCAACATCAGGGACTTTCTCGAGCAGACCGGAGAGTACGACGAGGTCACCATCTTCCAGCTGCGGTCTGTCGAGGGTCCGCTGAAGGAGTGGGTCGCGATAAATGAGATCGACGCCTGAACGAACTAGCGAACGACCCTTTGGCGAAGGAACGTCCCGACGGCGCCGTTGAACTCTTCCGGCGTCTCCCAGTGTGGGACGTGACCGGCGTTCGGTATGACGCGCAGCTCGCTCCCGGACAGCCTCGAATGCAGCTCCAATCCCGCGCTGACAGGGAGCAACAGGTCCGACCCGCCCCATACTATCAGCACGGGGATGGCGGAGGCCTCGAGCACCCGTACGTCGTCGGAGCCCGACCCCGCCGTGTCTTCCAGCACGACGCGGGAGACGAGCTCCCTGTGAACCGAGAGGAGCCGCATCGCGACCCAGCCTCCCATCGAGTTCCCCACCACCGCCGCCCCCTCTATCCCCGCGTCCGCGCAGACGGCGGAGACATGGTCCGCATACAGTCCTGCGAGCTCTGAGGTGGCCTCCCCGCTCCTGTTCGGGGGCAGGCTCGGGGCTACGACGGTGGAGTCCCGCGCCAGCGCCGAGATGTTCTTCCTCCACGTCCCCGAGTGGGAGTTGAGGCCGTGCAGGAGCACTATCTTCCTGGCGCCCTCGCCCTCGACGCGGTAGCCGAGATGGACGGATCCAAAGGAGATCGACCTGTTGTCATAGTTCAATGAAGCCGAACCCTCCGCCGCAGGCGTCCCACGCCCCTCTCCTCACCGTATCACCGTGGACTTTAGCTCCGGCGCGAGGGGAGGGTACTCCATGTGGAGCTCCTCGAGCGCACCGACGATGATCTCCGAGACGAGCAGATCCCTGATCCAGTTCTTGTCCGCCGGGATGACGTACCACGGCGCATGTTTGGTGCTGGTGCTCTCCAGCGCCTGCTGGTAGGCCTTCATGTACTGCGGCCACAGTTTTCTCTCGGCGAGGTCGTCGATGTTGAACTTCCACTGCTTGCCGGGGTCGGAGAGCCGCTCCTGCAGCCTTCGCTTCTGCTCTTCCTTGCTGATGTGGAGGAAGAACTTCAGTATGGTCGTGTCCTCCTCGGAGAGCAGCCTCTCAAAGTCCTTGATCTGCCTGTATCGCCGCTTCCAGACGTCCTTCGAGACGAGACCGTGGACGCGCTCGACCAGCACTCCCTCGTAGTGGCTCCGGTTGAAGATCACGATCTCCCCCGTCGCGGGAACCTGGGCATGCGCCCTCCAGAGAAAATCGTGATCAAGTTCCTGCTGCGTCGGCTCCTTGAAGTGGGCGACGCGTACCCCCGAAGGGTTGACGCCGTCGAATATGCGCCGGATCGTCCCGTCCTTGCCGCCGGTGTCCATCGCCTGCAGCACGATCAGCACCTTGTGCTTGTGCTCCGCGTAGAGCTTCTCCTGCAGCCGGTCGAGCCTCTGGTCCAGCTGCTTCGAGAGATCGAGGGCATAGTCCTCGCCTCCGTCGAAACCGGATGTATCTGCCGGGTCCCTGTCTTCCAGCCTGAGCTTGCCTCCTGGCTCTACGATGTACCTCCTGGTGTGAATACCGTCTGTCAAACAGTTCGATAGAAACGCCTCCCAGCGGGTTTTAGCTCTTGCGCGGCGCCTAGGACAACCTCACAGAAACTCTCTGCGGCGTGGCCACGACGCGCAGACCTGCCTCGGGCCCGTGATGGTTCGAAAGCAGCCGGTCAGGGCCGGGCTCCGCTCCAGAACGCGCCGCAGAACTGTCGAGGTACTCCTTCCCGAAGGCGGTACTGGCCCGGCGAATGGCTCAGTGCCAGCCGCCGAGGCGCATCGCCGAGGCGACCTTCTGCACCGCTATGGCAAGCGCGGCCTTCCTCATGTCGAGGTCGCTCGTGACCGAGTACCTGAGGACGTCGTTGAACGCCTTTGTCATCTTGAACTCGAGCCTCGCGTTGATCGCCTCCTCCGTCCAGTGGTCCCTGTTCAGGTTCTGGACCCACTCGAAGTATGACACCAGGACGCCGCCTGAGTTGGCCAGTATGTCCGGCACTATCGTGATCCCGTTTCGCGTCAGTATCTTGTCGGCGTGAGGGGTCGTGGGACCGTTGGCCGCCTCCACCACAAGCTTGGCCCTGACCGATCCTGCGTTCTTCTCGGTTATCTGGTTCTCCAGGGCTGCCGGGATCAGGACGTCGACCTCCAGTTCCAGGAGCTCCTCGTTGGAGATCTGCTCGACCCCCGGGATCCTGCTCACAGACCCGTCTCTCTGGGCGATCTCGCTGATCGCGTCGAAGGGTATCTCGAAGCCCCGTCCTCCGCGCGCCAGGGCTCCGCCCGTGACATCGCTCACGGCGACCACCTTTGCCCCCATCTCCATCAGGGTCGAGACGGTGTGACTGCCGACGTTCCCGAACCCCTGGACGGCCACCGTGACGTCCTTGATGTCCTTGTGCAGGAATGTCTGTACCGCCTGCCTCGCGCAGATCGAGACGCCCCTGCCCGTCGCCGCGATCCTTCCCTCGGAGCCTCCCAGTTCCAGGGGCTTGCCCGTGACCACGGCCGGGACCTGGTGCGTCGTCAGCTTCGAGTACTCGTTCATTATCCAGGCCATCGTCTGGGGATTGGTGTTCACGTCGGGAGCCATGATGTCGATCTCGGGTCCTATGTTGCGCTCTATGGCGTCCACGTACTTGCGGGTGAGGCGCTCGAGGTCGTCGGTGACCAGATCGGACGGGTTCATGGTTATCCCGCCCTTGGCACCGCCGTAGGGGATGTCGATCACCGCGGTCTTCCAGGTCATCCACATCGCGAGCGCCCTGACCTCGTTCAGCCTTGCATCAGGGTGGTACCTGAGGCCGCCCTTGTACGGTCCCCTGGCGTTGTTGTGCTGGACCCTGTAACCCATGTACGTCACGGTCTCGCCGCTCAGGCGCTTGAGCGAGAGATAGACGACGATCTCCCTCCTGGGATGCTTCAGGATCTCCAGGTACTCCGGCTCGACCTGGACGATCTCCGCGACCGATGCGAGCTGGGCGAGAGCGTTGTCATAGGGGTCTTCGTCGCTCACCTCTTCCATCTCTCCCTTTGCCTGGTGTGACGGGCCTCTGTAAGAGTCTTTGCGCCCATCCCCTCATCCGGCTCAATCAATATATCGAGCCCTGATTCGGGTCTTCGGAATAACCTCGAACAGATGGATGGTACTCCTCATCGCCTCTATCGCGTCGTTCATGGCGACGTTCGACAGCAACGTCGTCAACCTCGCGCTCCCATCGATCGCCAAGGCCTTCGATGCCACGTTCTCCGACATAATACTCATCACGACCGCCTACCTGGTCGTCATCGCATCCCTGCAGACGACCTTCGGCAGGCTCGGAGACCGGCGCGGCATGAAGGAGGTCTTCATCCTCGGTCTCGTCGTCTTCACCAGCGGCTCCTTCCTCGCCGGCCTCTCGGGGGGAGTGGGCCAGATGATCGCCTTTAGGATCGTCCAGGGGGTGGGCTCGGCGGTGATGAGCGCGATCTCCGGAGCCCTGGTGGCCAGGGAGTTCCCCCTGGCGGAGCGCGGCAGGATCCTCGGGATCACCCTCTCGGCCGCCTACGCGGGTCTGACCGCTGGACCGGCGGTCGGAGGGGTGCTTGTCCAGCTCCTAGGCTGGCGGTCGATCTTCTACGTCAACGTGCCGATCGGGGTCGCGACCGTCCTCCTGTCGTTCGTCTATCTCAGAAGCGAGAAGATACCTCGGACGAGCGCCCTGTTCGACTTCCCGGGGGCCATCACGCTAACTTCTTTCCTCGTCACGCTTCTGCTGGCGCTCAGCGGGCTGGAGATCAATCGGTGGGAGCTGACCTCGCTTGTGCTCGCCTGCTTCGCCTCGTTCGTCAGCTTCGTGTTTCTCGAGAGGAGAGAGGGCATAGCTCCCCTGATCGACCTGCGACTCTTCACCCAGAACAGGGTCTTCGCAGCGGGCAACGTGACGGCGCTGATGAACTACACCACCGCTTCGGGAGCGGTGCTGGTGCTCTCGCTGTACCTGCAAGACGTACTGGGATACTCGCCCGTGGCGGCGGGCCTGATACTCCTAGCGCAGCCCGCCATCATGGTCCTGACGGCCCCCGTCGCGGGATCGCTCTCCGACAGGATCAGCCCGGGCATCCTGAGCGCGATCGGCATGCTGGCCAAGGTCATCGCATTCGTCTCGCTCTCCTTCCTGGGGGTCTCTTCGTCGAGCGAGTCGATCTGGCTGCCGCTCATGCTCATCGGGTTCGGGCACGCGCTCTTTTCCTCTCCCAACTCCAACTCCGTGATGAGCTCTGTCCCGCGCGAACAGATAGGGCTGGCTTCCGGGACGCTGGGGACGGTGAGGGCGATCGGACAGTCCGTCGGGGTGACTGTCCTGGGAGGGGTCGTCGCGGCCAGCATGCCCTCGGGTGCCTTCGCGGCGCTCAGCGGAGGGTCGGTCGCCTCGGGGGCCACCACGCAGCTTTTCATCACGGGGATGCACGCTGCGTTCCTCCTCGCCGCCTTGCTCTGCGCGATCGGTGTCTTCAGCTCTCTCGTCCGTGCGAAGAGGAATGGCTCCGGTGGAGAGCCCGGGCCGGCCGCGTCCACCGACGGTACTGGACTTCCGACCGAGCTGGAGAAGGCGGGTGGCTAGAACCGTATATAGCATGGGAGCGTGACTCCCGGTGGGTCCGAAGCCGCAAATGCCGAAAGCATTCGTCATGATAAACGTCAAAGTGGGCACCGACAGAGAAGTGGTCAGCGAGCTCAAGACCTTCAGGTACGTCGACCGCGTCTACGAGGTCTACGGGGTCTACGACATAGTCGCGGAGGTCCAGGTGAGCAGCATGGAGGAGCTCAAGGAGACGGTGAACTCCGACATGCGAAAGCTGAAGAACGTCCTGGCCACCAACACGATCATCGTCACCGGAAGCTAAGGACCCCGAGGACCTAACTACCCCAAACCACTCCACCGCCCGAGCTCTAGGGCCTCAGGACTGCTCTGCCCATCACCTCGCCCCTCTCCAGCCTCCGCAGGACATCGTTCGCATCCTCGAGCGGGTACTCTGCAGAGACGAAGGTCGTCACGGCGCCTGTCGCTGCCACCCCGACGAGCTCAGAGAGCTCGGTGAGTGTTCCGGTGAAGCTCCCGAGGATCTGCGCCCCCCTCAGGGGGAAGAGGGGCAGGGGGAACGAGGCAGCGCCGCCGAAGAGCCCCACCAGCACGAGCCGTCCCTGCTTGGTCAGCATCTCGAATCCCATCGTGCTCGTGGAGGGGTTACCGACAAAGTCGAGGACCGCATCAGCACCTCTTCCGCCGTTCGCCTGCTTTATCTCTGAGATCACGTCTCTCCGCGCGCGCCCCGAGGTATCGATCGTCTGATCCGCACCGAGCTCCGAGGCGAGCTCGAGCTTCGAGGGGCTCACGTCCAGGACGAGCACCTTCGCACCGGTCGTCCTCTTCGCCAGCTGCACTGCGATGGTCCCGAGACCGCCCGCTCCCACTATGACCAGCAGGTCGTCGCCGTTCAGGGCACACTTCTTGAGAGCGCTGAACGAGGTCAGGCCCGAGCACGCCAGAGGAGCGGAGCGTGCGACCTCCAGGTTGCCCCTCGGGACGAGGTAGCGCGGGTGAGGGACCCAGACATACTCGGCGTAACCTCCGTCGCGGAAGATGCCGAGGCTGGCCGGCTTGCCCTCGCAGAGGTTCTCGTACCCGGCGGTGCACTTCCTGCACGTCCCGCAGCCCAGCCAGGGGTAGACGACAACAGGATCTCCCTCCCTGAGAGAGGCCTCGGTGAAGCCGCCCAGGTCGGCCAGCCTTCCCGCCATCTCGTGGCCCGGAGTGATCGGAAGCTGTATGCCCCTCTCGGCCATCCTGAGCAGGTTGCCGTCCCCGAGGTCGTACGAGCCCGAGACGATGTGAATGTCGGTGTGGCAGACACCCGCGGCCTCGACTCTCACGAGGACGCCCCGGCCCGTCTCCGGTCTCTCGATCTCCTCGAGCCGAAGCGGAGCGCCGTAGCTCTCCAGCCTCATCGCTTTCAAGGGTGGCCTCTCGTCACCGGGGTCGCTATAAGATTAGCACATGATCCCCCGGCGGCCCCCCTGGGCTAGGTCTGCTCGTCTATGTCCTTCTTCATCTGGTCGAACTGTTCCTTGGTTATCTCGCCGCGGGCATACCTGCGCTTCAGTATCTCCTTGGCGTCCTCGCCGTAGCCCCAGTTGCCACGGTAGCCGCCGCCGCGTCTCCATCCCCATCCCCAGAAGAGCGAGCGGACGACGAAGAACGCGATCAGGATGAAGAACAGGAAGCCGAACGGGAGGAAGAAGTACGGACCTGCATAGCCGTACGGGCCCGGTACGGGATAGCCTCGCGCGAGCCCCCTGAAGAAGATCAAGGGTACCACAAAGATGCCTATGAGCAGCAGGATCAGGACTCCGCCGAATATCCATCTCACGAAGCCTCTTCTCCGGGGACCGATGCTCAGGATCGAGCTCTCTTCGCTTGTCATTCTTTCATTTTCCGGTCTTCAGGCTCCTCAAAGAGGTTATTAACTATATTGGAAAACCGATATCGGATAACCGATTTTCGTGAAACAGATAAAAAGTCGGTATTTCGATATTCACGCAAGCGAGATGTGGCCTTTCCGATGGATGATGCACAGGAAGCGCGGGCTCCGAATGGCGGTCGTCTCGATGCTCTCGAGCTCGCCCAAGAACGGCGTGGAGCTGATGGACGAGATGGAGAAGATGACCCAGGGCTGGTGGAGGCCTTCTCCCGGCTCGGTCTACCCGCTCCTCGAGCAGCTGACTAGCGAAGGGATGATCAGGAAGAGGGACGATGGAAGGTACGAGCTCACTGAGAAGGCGAGCGAGGAGATGGAGTGGTCCTTCGGCCCCTCGTTCAGGAAGCGGCCATCCATCGACGAGATGGTCAACGAGATCAGCGGCTTCGTCTCCTACCTCGAGGAGACGAGCAAGACCGACAGCGCCAAGACCGCGGCCTACTCGCAGAAGATGAAGGAGCTCGCGGAGAGGCTCTCTTCCCTCGCGCAGCGGTCCTCAGAAAAGCCCTGACCTTCCTCCCTCATCAGGCAAAGTCTCCCGACTTTTTGCGCTTGAGCTTCTCGATCGCGTCTTCAAAGTCCTTCATGGTCACCGTGAGGCCGGCCGTCTCCCCTTCCGACGACGCCTTCCCGTTCACCTTCACGTACTGCTTGATCGCGCCTAAAACAGCGGCGTTCGCGACAGCTGCGAGGTCCGCACCGGTGTAGCCCTCCGTCATGTCGGCGAGCTTGACCAGGTCGACGTCCTTCGCGAGCGGCTTCTTCTTCGTGTGTATCTTGAGGATCTGTATCCTGCCCTCCTTGTCCGGGGGCGGGACCTGCAGTATCCTGTCGAACCTGCCGGGCCGCAGGAGCGCCTCATCTATGATGTCCGCCCTGTTCGTTGCACCGAGTACGACGACGCCCTTCAGCTCCTCGAGCCCGTCCATCTCGGTCAGGAGCTGGCTCACGACCCGCTCGGTCACCTGGCTGTCGTTGTCTCCGGACTTGCGGCGCGGGGCGATGGCGTCGATCTCGTCGAAGAAGATCACGCAGGGTGCGGCTGCGCGCGCCTTCCTGAACACCTCGCGCACGCCCTTCTCGGACTCACCCACCCACTTTGAGATCAGCTCGGGACCCTTGATGCTGATGAAGTTCGCCTCGCTCTCGTTGGCCACCGCCTTGGCTATCAGGGTCTTCCCGGTCCCCGGAGGACCGTAGAGGAGGATCCCGGTCGGGGGTCTGACGTCTCCCTTCTCGAAGAGCTTGGCGTACTTGAGGGGCCACTCGACCGCCTCGGTCAGCTCCTCCTTGACCCCTGTGAGGCCTCCGATGTCCTCCCACTTGACGTTGGGCACCTGCACCAGGACCTCCCGCATGGCCGAGGGCTGCACGTCCCTCAGGGCGTCCTGGAAGTCCTGCATCCTCACCTTGATCTTGTTGAGAGTCTTGGCGGGGACCTTGTTCTGCTCCATGTTAATCTCCGGGAGCACCCTCCTCACCGCCAGTATCGCGGCCTCCTTCGCGAGCGCCTGGAGGTCCGCACCCACGAACCCGTGCGTGACCCTCGCTATCTCCTCGAGCTTCACGTCGGGCTCGAGCGGCATGCCTCTCGTGTGTATGTGCAGGATGTCGAGCCGGCTCTTCTCGTCGGGGATGCCGATCTCGATCTCCCTGTCGAACCGTCCCGGGCGTCGCAGCGCCGGGTCCAGCGCGTCGGGCCTGTTGGTGGCCCCGATGACGACTATCTTCCCGCGCGCCTCCAGCCCGTCCATCAGGGTGAGCAGCTGGGAGACGATCCTCTTCTCCATCTCGCCGGAGACCTCCTCCCTCTTCGGCGCGATCGAGTCGATCTCATCGATGAAAATGATGCTGGGCGCGTTCTCCTGGGCCTCCTTGAAGATCTGCCTCAGTCTCTCCTCGCTCTCCCCGTAGAACTTGCTCATTATCTCCGGGCCCCCGATCGAGTAGAAGTTCGCGTTCGTCTCGTTGGCCACAGCCTTGGCCAGCAGTGTCTTCCCCGTCCCGGGGGGTCCGTACAGCAGGACTCCCTTGGGTGCCTCTATCCCGACCCTCTCGAAGATCTCCGGGTGCCTGAGCGGGAGCTCTATCATCTCCCGGATCTTCTGTACCTCGTTGGTGAGGCCTCCGATATCTTCGTACGTTATCCTTGGGACGCCCGTGTTCGGAAGCTTGCGAACCGTGCCGAGACGGAACCGGGTCTCCTCCCCGATCACCGCCGCTCCCGTCGGCGTCGCGCTGTCCACAAGGAAGTCTATCTTGTTCCCCATGATGTTCACGGGGACCGAGTCGCCCTTGGTGACCACCCGATTCTCGAGAAGCTCGGGGAGATATTCCTCCAGCCCCGTGATGTTCAACGGCTCGGTCGGGGCCAGTACGACCTCCTGGGCCCTGTGTGCCTCGGTCCTGGCTATCGTGACGGTGTCGTCGAGGCCCACGCCTATGTTGTTCCGTGTGTAGCCGTCGATCCTTATCAGCCCGAGCCCATAGTCGTCAGGGTACCCGGCCAGGAGAAGTGCGTAACTCTTCTTCTTCTTGCCGGAGATCTCGATGACCTCGCCGCCGGTCAATCCCAGCTGTTCGGTTATCTTCGGATCGATAAGCGCAATTCCGCGTCCGACGAGCCTGGAGATCGTCTCAGCAACACGAAGAGTCACGTTCTTTTCCATAACCGGTGAGAATTGGAAGCAAGATAAAAGGCTCTAGCAATTATTTGGGACATGCGTGCATGCACGCGTGCACCCCCCCATGTCGGCGCCCGGCCCCTTACTGTGTCAGGGCTCCTCCAGGGCGTGCTTCAGGAAAGTCCGCATCCAGCTCCGCATATCTTTTTTGCACCGCGATCGATCCAGATCCACAGTCCTCACCCGGGCGAAGCATCGCGCTTCGGCCTGACCAGTCCCTGTCCCTGCACCCCCTGAAGGGCCAGGCAGGTGCTCGTGGCGTAGGCCACGAGCCTCAGCCTCTCGTCCGTCACCCGACACTCCACGAGCCCCATCAGCCGCCCCTTCTTGATCACCTTCCCGCTCGCGATGAGGCGGCCCCTCCAGAACGGGCGGAGAAAATTGACCTTCAGCTCGACCGTGGTGAACGACTCGTCCGGGAGGAGAAGACTCGCATACGACATCCCCATCGCCGCGTCTGCGATGTCGCAGATGATCCCTCCGTGGGTCGTGCCCATCGGGTTCTCGTGCCTTTGCCCCGCTTCGAGCTCGACCTTGGCCCTCCCCTTCTTGATCTCGGTAAGCCGGAAACCGACAAGGTCCGCGACCGGAGGCCTCCACCCCTGGGCCATCGCTCTCCGTATGCCTTCAAGCCCCGAGGCCGGCGAGGGTTCGGTGCGGGGCAGACTCTTCTTCATGGCACGAGGTGGCCGAGACGTTATTTGAACTGTCCCGAAGGGCGGCCCCGGCACCCGCCCCTAGGATCGAGCCGTTTTTCTGAATCGCGAATAAGCTGAAAAGACTTTAGAACTCGGATATCGGCGAAATCTCGCAACAATTTGAAACGGACGAACGCGCGGACCGCCGCACTCATTGTCTGCCTCGGAGTCCTGGCTCTTCTCCTCGGCAGCGTGAACGCCGGGCTCTCCGCGCCGCTCTACCAGCTTGAACAGGGCCTCCCGCACATAGCGTCCCTGGTGGCGTCCACGCACACGGAGACGATAGAGACGGGCGCCATCCTCGTGAAAGCCTCTCTCTACGAAGGTGTGCTGGGCGTCTCCCCTGTCGCGAACGCGACCGTAAAGATAGTCCTGGACGCAAAGGGGTTCCTCCCGCTTCTCCTCGAGACAAACTCGAGCGGCGAGGCGCAGGCACAGATCGACGTTGGGAACTACACGCTGACCGTGTCCTCGCCCTTCTTCAGCTCGGCCGCGGACGTCAGGGTCTATTCTAACGCGACCACCGAGGCCGACGTCGCGGTCCGCATGATCTCGAATCAGGTCCTCTTCGCAGACCTCTCCGACGTGGACTCTTCGGGATACGTGGCACCATGGCAGAGCATAGTCCTGGCCGTCGACGCGTCGTCGCGGATAGCGAACAGCAGCGTCTTCCTCCTCTATCTCTCCCCCCCGCAGGGCGAAGCGCTCCTCGCCGGACCGGACAGATCCGGACAGGTCCCCGTGACGATCGTCGCTTCACAGGTTCGGGGGTCGGGGAGCTCGGGCCTCCTCTGGCTCACCATGCATCCGGGGACGTTCCTCCCGCTGCAGGGAGGCCTGACGGTCTTCGCGGTCGTGACCTATACCGCCTCGACGGGGATAACCTTCCATGGACGCTGAGACGATCGGCGCCGTCGTCCTGAACGCGGCTGTCTATCTCTCGCTCGCCGCGGCGGTGGTTCAGTGGGGCAGGCAGAGGACGCCAAAGCCTGCCGATGCACCGGGGGCGTTCCGTCTCCTCGAGGTCGGGTTGAAGAGGGCGTTCCCCGATCTGCCGCAAGGGTTCACGCTTAGAGAGGGGCTCTCGAGGGCGAGGCTCGCGGGTCTCGACCTGAGCTGGGACGAGATCGACCGTACCGTCGCGGACTATGAGGCGTACAGGTTCGGGGAGGAAGGGGCTCCAAGCCTTCCGCAGCCGGAGATCATGAGGCTCGTGAGGGCTCTCTGGAGGCGGGGATGATGGGCGCGGGTCTGAGGGAGAGGGTGGTCCGCGAGGTCGGAAAGATCATCGTGAACAAGGAAAGGGAGACAGAGCTGCTCCTCGCCGCGCTTCTTGCGAGGGGGCACGTCCTCCTCGAAGGCGTGCCAGGCGTCTCCAAGACCCTGCTGACAAAGTCCTTCTCCAGGTGCCTGGAGCTGGACTTCCGCCGCGTCCAGTTCACCCCGGACATACTTCCTCTGGACAGAGTGGGGGGCTTCATCTTCAACATGAAGGACAGGGAGTTCGAGTTCAGAAAGGGAGCCATATTCACCAACATCCTCCTGGCCGACGAGATCAACAGGGCGCCACCCAAGGTACAGAGCGCGCTCCTGGAGGCGATGCAGGAGCAGCAGGTTACGATCGAGGGCCACACCGAGTTGCTCCCGTCTCCGCACATGGTGATCGCGACGCAGAACCCGATCGAGTTCCAGGGCGTCTATCCCCTCCCGGAGGGGCAGCTCGACAGGTTCATGCTCAAGGTCACCCTCGGATACCCCTCCCTCGAGAACGAGGCGGAGGTGATCAGGCGTAACATCTCGGGGGCGGAGGTCGAGATCCACGGCGTCCTGTCGAGGTCGGAGCTGGCCAGATGCCTCGAGGAGGTCGGAGCGGTGAAGGTCTCGGACGAGGTCGTCCGGTACCTCGCGACCCTCGCCCTCGCGACGAGGACTGACGCAAGGGTCGGCCTTGGCGCGAGCCCCCGGGCGATCGGGCAGCTCGCCAGATGCGCCAAGGCCAGGGCCTACCTCGCCGGGCGCGGTTACGTGACACCGGACGACATCAAGGAGCTCTCCGTCGAGTCGCTCTCCCACCGGATGAGGCTGCGGCAGTCGGTCGAGGTCAGCGGGGAAGGGGTCACGGTCGCGTCGGTGATCCGGGAGATAGTAGACGGGGTGGAACCGCCACGGTAGGCCTCACACGACGGGGGAGGGACTACCTGAAGGCGGCCGCCCTGACCAGCCTGATCCTCGGTTTTACGGGGCCTCCCATCGCCGCGGCGCTCGGCCTCTCGCTCGCCATCGTGGCGGCGACGACCTTCGTCCTCTTCTGGTTCCAGTTCCGGAGGACCGACGTCTCGATGAAGGCGGAGCGGCTCAGGGTCTTCAAGAACGAGACCAGCGCGGTCCCCCTCCAGGTCCGGGCTGGCGGTCTGAGGTGGTTGGCGCTGACCTCGGTGACGTTCGAGGGCCGACCCGGGCTCGAGGGAGGGATCAACGAGATCGGGTCCGGGAGCTCGGAGCTGGTGCTCAGGCCTAGCTTCGCAGGAAGGTCGGAAGGTCTCAGGGTTACCCTCAGGGCGGGCGACCTGCTCGGGCTCTTCACGAAGCAGCGCACCGTGACCTTCAAGTTCGTCCTCGAGTCGCTGCCACTGGCGCTCAAGAGGCCCCCGCTCCCTCTGGTGATCTCTCCGCTCAGCTTCGGCGAGAACCCCGCTGGACGGAGCGGGTCCGGACAGGAGCTCTATGCGGTGAGCGAGTACCAGCCGGGGCTCGATCCGCGGGACATAATGTGGAAGAGGGCTGCGGGGATGACCGACGAGACCATACCGATCCGGGTACGCGAGGCCAACGTGAGGAAGGTCGTCTCGATCGGGATCAAGGTCGGGTCTCGCTCCGAGGACGAAAGGGCGAGGAGGGGCGACATGATCGCGGAGGCGATAGCGCAGATAGGGGTGCAGCTCTTCCTCATAGGCACGACCCTGGAGATAACCTCCCCGTCGCCGGATGGCGCCAGGAGGGTCCTGGCCTCTGACCTCGGCGAGCTCGCCGACGCTGCCTCTCTGGCCTGGACAGGCGACGATCTGGATCTTCCGATGCCGTCGGCCGCCGCCGGCTCCTTCGACCTCCTGATCACGGGCCCGGAAGAGTCAGGGATAACCGGTCTGGCAGCGCTCCCGCGGTTCCGCTACATGCTCGTCATCACGGACGGCCTCCCGCCTCCGTACCTTCCCCGGGGTGCCTCGGTCTTCACGGGACTCGAGGACCTGACGCCCGTCACCTCGGCGGTGATCGCAGGATGAGCACGCGCATCACCTGGACCGTCGTCGCGATCGTCATGCTCTCGCTGATATCCCTCTACGGCGCGGTTCTCCTCTGGCTGTTCGAGAACCCGGTCTTCCTACCCGCGGACAGCTTCGAGCTCGCCCTTCTCGGCAGCCAGGTGATCAGGCTGGTCGTCCTGCTCTCCGTCAAGCGTCTTCGGAGGAATGGGATCGTAGCGATCGACATCTTCGCCGCCGAGATCCTCGTGATCCCACTCCTTCTCGTCGCGTTTATCCTAGGCGACAGGACGTTCCTGCCTCTGGCGGGAGACGTGCTGATGGTCTGGGGCTCTGCGTTCCTCCTCGTCTTCCCCGCGTTCGGCATCTACAAGGTGGGCGCGATGATCAGGGGAGACGCCCCGCTCGCGATCCTGATCCCGTCCGCGACCAGCGTCTTCGCGATCCTCGCCTTCGTGCTCTCTGCCACGACGCAGAGCGCCACAGGCGTGGGACTGGCCGGGATGACAACGCTCGTGATCGCAGTCCTAACGCACGGCGCGGTCGCCGCGCCCGGGGTCTCATCAGCGGGGATCCTGCTCTACCTCGGCCTGGTCGTCTACGCCACGATGGGCGGCAGGGACGCCCCGAAGGGGCGTGACCTGCTCCTCGTCTTCCCTGTCCTCGGAACCGCATCTGCTGTCATATGGGGGCTCACGGCCACCCGGGTGACCATGGACACCTTCCTGATCTTTGGTGTACCTTCGTTCGCGCTCGTCGCAATACTGTGGTTGGGGACCCATGCGGACTAGCCTCCTCCTTCTTCTTCTTCTGCTCTCCCTCGCCGCGGCCGCCGTCCCGTTCCAACCGGGGGCGGCCGGGGCGGCCGGCCTTGCGCCCCAGTATCCCCTCTCCATGGGCTTCAGCCCGAGCACACTGAGTCCGGTAGGCCAGGGGGTCCCGGTATACACGACGGGGGATCAGCTCTGGCTGATGTCCCCGATCTCGATGGCGGTCAACGTCGCGACGCCCGGTGGGACGGTGGTCGCCGGCGTGAACCTCTCCCCGATGGACCCGGTCCTCGTCTATTCGTTCTCGAGTTCAGACGCTGCGGGGTCCTGGTCGGTGACAGTCCTCGGCTCGTCCGAGACCCTCCCCGAAAATACGATCTCCTTCGCGTTCACGCAGGACGACCTGGCTCCGGCGAGCCTCACCGGATACGCGCTCTCCGGAAGCGGGCAGCTCCAGATGAACTTCAGCGTTCCGGCGGTCGCGCAGTACGACATACAGGCCTGCGCCGTGGGCGTCGTCCCTCCGGAGACCGCCTCCATCCCGATCCCCGGGAGTGTCGGTACGGGCGCGCTCCTCCTCGGGAGGAACGGGAGCCAGCTCGAGATCTCGACCGGGGGCCAGATACTCGCTCCCTTCGAGTTCTGGGTGGAGCTGCACCAGAACTACTCCTACTCGCTGGGCGGGCCGTCGACGGTCGCATCCCGGGACGTCAGGGTCGCTGCGACGGGGACGATAACGATGGCATCGGGCGAGACCGCGGCCAATGCCACCTTCGTCGACTACGCCCAGGTGCGCGACGGGAGGTTCACACTGCGCGCCTTCTTCGACACTCCGACGGGGATCTCGGTCGCAGAGGCACGGGTCCTTGCACCCGACAACGACACGTGGATATCCCTGCCGGGATGCAGCGCGACCGCACGGGTAGGGTCTACGACATTCTCCCTCTCGGCCTCGCTCGCCGCCGAGGCCAGCACCAGATGGCCCACGGCCGTCTATACCATGTACGAGTCAGAGGGGGTGGAGATGGTCTCCGAGACGTCCCTCGGTCTCATGCCTGCGGTCCTAAGCGTGGTCGCAACCCCGTGGGGGACCGCCCTGACCGACTCTCGCCTCACCTTCACCCCTGGCCCGGGCGTTGACGAGGCCGCGTCCGGGGGAGGGGCTCTCTATCTCGTGGCCACGAGCTATCCGGTCCAGGTCGGGATCTCAGGGCTCGGTGGCCTGTCGCCGCAGACCGTCCTCATAGAACGGCCCTTCTCTCTGACCCAGGTGCAGGTAAACTCCAGCAAACTGAGCGTCTCGGCCTACCTCGACGGCGCCCCCGTCTCCGGGGCGTCCATCACCATCCTCGGCGATGGCGGGACCATAGCGCACGCGGTCAGCAGAGCCGGGAGCGCCTCAGTCTTCTATCTCCCCGAGGGGAACTACACCGTCAAGGCCGCGCTTGGGAACGCCACACAGGTCTCGGCGCTGATCTCCCAGACAGGCAGGGCCTCGGTCCTCAGGTTCGACTTTGTGACCCAGTCGAGCCAGGGGTACCTCTACGTGCTGCTAGCGACCGCCGCCCTCGGCGCGGCGGCGAGCGCGCTCGTCTGGATCAAGGTCTACCGCGACAGGCGATGATCGCCCTGATCGGCCTCCGCCAGGCGTCCGATATCTACCTACCTACCGCCTCTTCGCCGTCGTCCGTGCGAGCCCCACCGCGGCGAGCGTCGCGGCGCCGCCCAGTATCGTAAAGATCGTGAGCTGTTCCTGGAGTATCAGGATCCCTCCGACCACGCCCACTATGGGCACGAGGTAGAGCTGGACGGAGAGCGTCGAGACCGCCCCCTTACCGACGAGGGTGTAGAACAGGGAGTAGCCTACCACGGTGCTGAAGACAGAGAGGTAGAGGACCGAGAACCAGCCCTGGTAGGAGAGCGCGGTGACCTGCCGGAAGAACTCGGCCGACAGGAACGGCAGAAGAAAGACGGTCCCGGCGATGGAGGACCAGATCGTGACAGGCAGGGCCCCGTACTTCTCGATCAGGGGCTTTGCGAGGATCGTGAAGCCGGCGTACATGAGAGCAGCAAATATCGCTTCCAGCGAGCCCGTCACCGAGTCCCCTCTGACGTTGAGCTCGCTCACGGAGAGGAGGACCGACCCGAGAACTGCGAGGAGGAGAGCATAGATCAGCCTCCTGCCCACCGCCTCTTTCAGGGTCAGGACAGAGAAGACGACCATGAAGACGGGGCCCAGAGAGACTAGGAGGCCCGCCAGCCCCGCGGAGATCGTGGTCTCGGCGTAGTTCAGGGTCAGACCATAGAGCACAACGTTCATCAGCCCGACCACCACCAGGCGCGGGACGTCCCTCCTCTCGAATCTCATCCTCGACCTCGCGAACGGAAGAAGCGCCGCGAAGACCGCGCTCGCGATCAGCCATCTCACCAGCGAGAGAGACGGCGGCGAGAGCTCATAGCCGGCGGCCCTTATGGCGACGAACGCGAGGCCCCAGATGACGCTAAGTGAAAAGAGGATGACATACGCCCTGGCCCTCGACTGGGAACGCGGCGGATTCAGGTCTACTATCTTCGACACCGTTGGATGATCCCCACCGCCTGGGAGTCGGTTAAAATCTACTTTGTCGGATTGTTGCGGTCAAGCAGCAGCAGGCTATCTCCCATCAATCCGTCGGAGCCGGCCTGATCCCTCCTGAGGAGCTCCTCGATGTAGATGGCGCCCGTCTTTCCGTCGTACAGCCTATCCGGCGAGAACGTCCTCAGTGATTCCATCAGGGTCCTTGACGCTAGGAGCGGGCCCCCGTTCCAGCCGGAGACCACAGCGATCTCGACCTTGTATGCCTGGAGCCTGGTCTTGAAGACAGCGTATCCGCCAGAGAAGAGGCCGGGCCGTCTGAAAAGGATCTGCGCGATGTCGTCCTTCGCAAGGACGAACTGCCTGGTCTCGAGGAGGCGCGCCGCAGCCGCGACCGCCCTCTCGCGGTCGCTCGCCGTCGCCGTGCTCCCTGGGCCGAGATAGACGATGAACTCGACATCCGCCTCGGCTCTTCTGGCTCCGATCACCCTGCCCCTGGTGACCACGAGCGCGTACCCTGTCTCGCCTGTCCTGCTCAGGTCCCAGGACGAGATGACGCCTATCAGCTCGTCGCCGCCGGAGAACTGCCTTCCGCTGTCGGACTCGACACCGAGACTTGCCATCACCGGGCGAGACCCAGCAGCGGTGCTTTAAGCCTGACTCCCCTGCGCGGCCACGGAGCTCTGACCTATTGTCAGAACTCAAACTACATATAGGCATGATAATCCATGGAAACTCTAAGGTGATAGCGACAGCATGGATGTCATTACAGAACTCAATGTATTTGATGGAGTGATAATCCTTGTGATAGCGGTCCCGACGGTCTACGTCGCCAGCAAGATCACCCTGCCGAAGCTGAGGCTCCTCTCGATCTTTCTCGCGTCCTTTCTTGTCATCCACAGCATCTCCCATCTCTCTGCGGTCGTCAGCGAGACATACGGAGGGGCCGTCTTTGGCTTCCTCTCGGACGGACTCATCGAGCCGCTGAGCTTTGCCGTGTTTCTGTTCTTCGCCGTCATGCTGTACCGGCTGGGAGCGATCTAGTCGTGTTCGACCTCGGGACACTCACGGATGCAGGAGGGATCGCCTCGCTGCTGCTCATCACCGCGTCCTTCATCGTGCTCGCGCTCGCCGCAAGAAGGATCAGGGTGCTCAGGAGCTTTCAGGTCGAGATGTTCGTCTTCGCGGTCGTCCTCTTCGCCGCCGAGAGCCCGCACATCTTCTCGACCCTGGGTCTGATCAACGTCTCGTCCTTCGAGGCGGCCGGGCTGGCCCTGCATAGCGTCTCCATGGTCATCCTGGCGGGATTCGTCGCTTTCAGGGTACTAGGGTTCCTGAAGAGGAAGTGATCGGGATGCCCAGCACCAAGCTGTCGAACGATCAGATCCTGCAGGCGATGCACACATCCATGGCACGCAGCCTCGGCGAAGTCTCTCTGGCGGGGATGGACTTCTTCGCCGACCCTCATGTCGCCCTCGAGAACCCGACGGAGTACACCAGGATGCTGCAAGCCGTCCTCGGCTCGGGGGCAGAGCTGATGCTGAGGGAAGTGATAGATGCGCTCTATCGGGAAGCGGGCATCGAACCTGTCCCCGGAAGCAGCCTGAAGGACTGTATGAACACTATCAGACCAAGATGATGGCTGGTATCGGCTCCCCGATCCAGCCTGCCCCCGGTCTCGAGTGCCGGCAGACCCCACGGCCAGACCTCACACGCGGTCTGAACTCTTCCGCGCGTCACGCATAAATGCCTGCTCGAGCCGAGAGGTTGATGATGCCCGCCTGCCCCACCTGCAAAGCCCCCGTATCCTCGCCAGACAGGGTCTACAAGGTCGTGGTCGAGCCGGAGCAGGGCGAGCGCGGTGTCGTCCAGAGGGACGTCGGGATGTTCAGATGCCCGCGGTGCGACGCGACGTTTCCCCGGGTGCTCGGCCGCGTCCACTATCTTCTCGTCCCCGATACAGAGTTCAAGCGCCTGAAGAAGGAGGCGGAGGAGAACAAGGCCAAGGCAGCCGACCTAGACGTGACTGTCGAGGCCCTCCGCAAGGAGAAGCTCGAGCGCGAGGAGGCCCTGACACAGCAGCTGCGGGACAAGGTGATAGCCGGCCTCGAGTCAGAGCTCGGGCAGCTGGAGAAACACGTCGAGCACCTGCGCGAGGAGCGCGACCGTCTGCAGCACGAGGTCGCAGTCCCCTAGACAAGAACCGCCGTAATCCGCTATCTGTCTTCGATCGAGGCGATCCGGGCTTCCAGGTCTGCCTTCTGTTCCTTCAGCATGTCCACGGTGGCCTGCAGGCTCGCTCCCTTCTTACCAAGATGGAGCAGGGTGCGCTTCTGTCTCAGCGACTCCACCTCGGATAGCAGAGAGACTCTCTCGCTCTCGAGCTCCTCCAGCCGTTCCTCAAGCTCTGCCTTTCTCTTCTGGAATTCACGGTCGTCGGATACCATTATGGACGCCGCAGCAGTGAGCACCGTCGAGCTATTCAACATTTGGAGCGTCTGCGCCCCGGCACAACCCTAGGTGGACCGGTCGCCCCCGGCTGACCTGGTGGTGGGACGCTTAGGTAATCAGCAGCGCTTTACTACCACGCATAAATGGAAGAGCGCCTCCCTCTCCCGGTATGTCGGTTCAATCTTTAGACGGGCTGGTGAAGGGCCTTCATCACATAACCCTGGTCACCTCGAACCAGGAGGTCAACCGCAGGTTCTACACCGAGGTCCTGGGACTCCGGAGGGTCAAGCTCACGGTCAACCAGGACGACATCCTCCACAGGCATCTATTCTATGCCGACGAGAAGGGCACGACGGGAAGCGCCATAACGTTCTTCGAGTGGCCGGACCTGCCTCAGGGGATCGCGGGGCTGGGCTCCCCCCACCATCTCTCCTACAGGGTCCCACGCCTTGACGCCCTTCCGGCCTGGGCCTCCTGGCTCAGGGCCGCAGGAGTGCACGTGGTGGGTCCCCTGCCCCGGGATGGTGGGAGGGTCTCGCTCTACCTCAGGGACCCGGACGGCGTCAGCATAGAGCTCACGGCGGTCAACGACCAGAAGCTCACGGCGGCCGACGTCGCCGAGCTCGGGAGAGACCTCCCGCGTGTCACGGCGATCACCAAGGAGATGAGGTTGACGACGTTCGACCACGCCAGCCCGATTACCTCCGACCCCAAGCTGACCGCCCGCTTCTTCGAGAAGTTCCTGGGCCTGAAGGACAGCTTCTCCCTCCCGGACCCCGACGAGAGGGACACGACGATCCTCGGCATCGGGAACGGCGCGATGCCCGACTTCATCCGCTATCTCGCCTCGGAGAGGGCCAGCGAGGGCCTCGTAGGCAGGGGCAGCGTCCATCACATCGCGATGGCTGTGGAGGATGACCGAGACCAGCTGAAGATCAAGCGGCACCTGGACGACGTCGGGGTCCAGAACTCCGGGATAATCGACAGGTTCTGGTTCCACTCGCTCTACTTCCGCGACCCCGAGGGCAACCTGCTGGAGATAGCCACGAAGGGACCTGGATACGCCACGGACGAATCGCCGGAGACGCTCGGATCGCGTCTGGTCCTCCCGAAGTGGGTCGAGCCGAGGAGGGCAGAGATCGAGGCCTTCCTCAAGAAGACGGACGAGGGGAACCCTGTCGGATGGCCGCCCAGATATCCGGTCACCCCGGCCATGCCGGAAGCCTTAACGCAAACGAGATGAGCGCGAGGGTCGGCTTGTCCAGCACAGAGTCCGGCTCGCTCGGTTTCGTCCATCGGTTCGTGCCCCCGGAGAAGGGGAGCCCAATCACGCTCCTGCTCCTCCACGGGACGGGTGGGAACGAGAACGACCTCCTGGGTCTGGGGAGTCAGCTCCTTCCGGGCGCCGCGCTCCTCAGCCCCCGCGGGAAGGTGCTCGAGAACGGGGCGCCGCGCTTCTTCCGGAGGCTCGCCGAAGGGGTCTTCGACATCAACGACCTTGTCAACAGGGCAGAGGAGCTAGCCCGGTTCATCGAGAAGGCATCCGCCAGATACGGCCTGGGGAAGATGATCGCGGTGGGCTACTCGAACGGCGCGAACATCGCCGCAAGCCTGCTCCTGCTGCACCCGGGCCTGCTCAGCGGCGCGGTCCTGTTCCGGCCGATGGTCCCATTTACCATGCAGAACGTGCCCGACCTCTCGGGTACGAGAATCCTGATCGAGGCAGGGACCGGCGACATCATGGTCCCGCGAGGGCAACCAGAGGCGCTCGCAGACCTCTTCCGCCGCGGCAAGGCCGAGGTAACCCTTCTCTTGCAGGAGGCGGGACACCAGCTCACAGAGGCCGATATCGAGGGAGCACGGCGGTGGCTCTCTCAGCTCCCGGGATCTCTCTCGGCTTAGCGCCGCACGCCCTCACCGTAGAAGGCTGCGCTTCCAGACGATCTGCCCTCCTCATCCGTCAGCGCACGCGGGGCTCACAGGCCCGGAAACCTCTCCCTCAAGAGCCGACTGAAGAGCCGTCTGTCGTAGCGGTACTCCCTGTCGCTGTCCAGCTCCTCGTAGAGCTCCTCGAGGGTGGCCTTCTTGGAGAGCACCTCCGATATCCAGAGGGATGCGTCGTCCGTCTTCTTGAAGGGGAGCTTCATCAGATAGAACGGATAGTCCACGGCGGTCGGCACGACCCCTACGAAGGGGAGGAAGAGGGAGACGAACCTGCTCCTGGCTCCGAGCTGCTCCTCGAAGTGAGGGACGTCCTCCTCCGTCTCGGTGTGCCCGCAGTAGGCGATAGTCGCCTCTCCGAGGTCCGACTCCATGTAGTCCTCGTTCCATATCTCGATCCTGTCGGACAGCCCAAGCTCCCTGACGTACTCGGCCGCCTTTGCAGCGCGGCCCCTGTGCAGCTCGATGCCCACGGCCTTCCTCACCCCGAACTCGGTCACCGCGACGACGCAGAGCTGACCCTTTCCGCACCCGAGATCATAGAAGACGTCCTGCCTGGTCGCTCCGGCGAGGCGGAGTATCTTCCGTATGTGCCTGTTGCTCTGGTAGTCCTCCGGCCCCAGCCGGTTCATTGCGCACGATCACCCCGCTTCTAGAGGCAGGAGCCGATCATCGACGGCGTTGATCGTGCGGACGTACATGGGTCGACGGACCGGGCCTGGCTGGATGTGGACTACCTGCGAGATTTCTTAGGCTTCGCCGGTGCGCGCCTCGACTTCCGAGATGGCTCGTGCAGCCCGATCATGTTGCCTTCAGGGTCCATTCCAATGAAGGTGAACCCGACGTTTGGTACCTCCTGCTTGCCCATCATCTCCCTTCCTCCTGCCCCCTTGAAGGCCTCGATCACTTCATCGATCTTTGCGACTTGGATGAAGTTGCGCGGGCCGTCCTGCGCCCTAGTCTTCTTGTAGATCCCACCAGGGACGCTCTTCCCGGCAGGTCCGGTCGAGATCAGCCAGTACTCCATGTCTGGCAACGGAGCCTTGCTGAACTTCCACCCGAAGACATCCTTGTAGAACTTGCTCAGGCCTTCCACGTTATCCGCAGGGATTTCGAAGTGCACGACTGTCCTTACTACCATGGCTATCGTCCAATCTGGGAGCTCGGGATATATAAATCGAGACACGCGCGGCGGTTGGACGCTCCGGCCGCGACGGGGCAGCCCTGTCATCGGCATCCCGTGAGAGCAGAGGAATCGGTTGTACCAACGCTCAAATAGAAACGCGGAACGGCCTCGCCCAGTTGACCTTGGTGGGCAGCGTACCTTCAACGACGACCCACGGCCCCGCTCGAGACATCGGGCACCCTCGGAGGCAGACTGCGGCCCCGTCCGACGAGGAAGGCACGTCCCAGCCAACGCCCGCTCCGCCAGTGTCGGGCGCCGAACCATCAGACCGCAAGCCGAGAGCCAGGGGCTACCGCAGGAAGAGCAATATCGTCTGGGCGGTCGCCGTGGCCCTCGTCGCGCTCCTTGCGATCTACGCTTTCGGCGGGTTCGGATCGTCTCCCGGTCCCACCTACGACCAGACGACGAGCACCACCTACAGCATATCTGCGACCGCCGTGATTCAGGCAGCCGTGCAGCAGGGTCCGGCGGGATACACCGCCACGACCCTGAGGGCGGTGAACTCCTCTCATCCGGGGGCACAGAGCGCAGCCTATGCGATCTTGAACGAGTCACAGTCATTGGCAAACATGACCGTGATCGTGTTCGGCACGACCAACTCCAGCCAATCCTACTACGACCTCTTCGCTTCGCACGTTGTGGGACTGCCGGGGTACACGAACATCACGCCGGTCCTCAACGGCTATGAACAGTATGGGAAGTGCTATGGGTACGGCGAGGACGTTGACGGAATAGCCGTCGCCAACGGGATCTGCACCGACGGAAACGTCTTCCTTCAGGCACACCTCTCCTCAACCGCGCCGTTCTCACAGCTGGAGGCTGACCTCTCGAGCCTGATGGGGTCCATGTATCAGAGCTTGGACTGACGTACGTCGCGCCCGTCAGGCAGCCGTCTGCTCGGAGCATCGGTCACGCGGAGGAAAAGTCCACTGGAAGACTCGAAGGAAGATTCTCGCGCTCCTTCATTAAATACGCGGGTGTAGGCCTCCCCGACTAACAGTGAAACGGAACAAGATGGTATCGACTTTGGGAGGCGCGGTGGGAGATGCTGCCGACACGGTCGTGACGAGAGCTCGCTCCCTGGGGCATAAGAAAAAGAATCCTGTCGAAGAACATCCGCTCGCTGCAGCGGCTATCGGGATCGGGGCCGCAGCCGTCGCAGGCGTCATAGGCAGCAGGCTCCTGAGACAGAGGTCAAGGAAGGAGGAGGCGAACAAGACAACAAAGCCGACCACGAAAACGACCAAGCCTGCGAGCAAGATGGTCGCGAGAGCCAAGCCTGCGAAGAACTCCTCCTCGAGGGTTGCAGCCAGCAAGTCTTGAGAACGAGAGGCTCCCCACCGCCTGCCTATCGATGAGCCCTTTCTCTCGCGCGGCCACCCGGATCCCGTCGTGGCCGAAGACCTGGCGTCCCCTCTTCTCTCCATCGGTCCTGGAGGCTGGCTCTCTCTGTCGTTCTGCTCCTGACGGTGACGGTTCCGCCAGAGAAGATTCCTGGACCTGCTGCTGTTCGGTCCAAGAAACTCACGAAGGGATTGATGGCGCTTTCAATCTAAACACCCATCTTGCGACGAATCTTGCGTTTAGTTCTTTGTCGCGCAGATCGAAGGTCGCGGCGGCACGGAAGGCTAATACGACAAACATAGCACGCGAGGTGACGAAGACCGCTTCCGCGAGTCTCCACGCCAAAGCAGCTGCGACTAGCTAGCTTCTCCTGCACGATCCCTGACGGAAATCGATCGCGTCAGATTCAATCACCGCGGCAAACGTGCCGATGCTGACATTATGGCGCGCTATCACCTCCGCTGCAGGAAGGTTGTCGGCGTCGTACGTGCTGTGTCCGTCTCTTACCAGCGTGACCTGGTAGCCCAACGCCGAAGCCCCCCGGCAGGTGGCGTCGATGCAGTACTCCGTCTGCATTCCGGCGACGATCACACGGCCGATGCCACGCCGGGCGAGTTCCTCACGCAGTCCTGTCTGGTTGAAGGCGTCGGGATACGACTTTTGAAAGACCAGGTCGCCCCTGTGAGGGAAGATATCTGGATGGATCTCCATCCCGGAGTATCGGGCTGGTCGGGGTCGCCCTCCCCTCCGTTGTTCTGTATGTAGACTACGGGAACGCCAGCGTCTCGTGCCCGTGCGATGAGCGAGCTCAGCGTGCTGAGCATCGTCTCGCCCGCGTGTACCGACGAGCCGGGAGAGAACATGTCCACCTGCGCATCGACGATCAAGAGCGCCGTCAAATTTTCCATTTTTTGCACTCTTTTCTGCTGTTTCTTGCAGTTATATCGCGCTTAAATACTGCCCCAAAGAGGCGTTAAGATTCCTATGTTTGTAAAGCGAGCCGGCATTGCCCGGACCATTTTGGTCGCCGGGATTATAGTGATCGTTGCGATTGTGGGAGTCGGCGGATATCTTGCGCTAGGATCCGGCTCCTCGTCAAGTACTTCTTCGAGTTCCACGCATACCTCTTCGTCATCGACAATTATCCCGACATCCACGTCCAGCACCACCACTTCCCATATCACCTCAACCAGTACCAGCACTCTTCCGACATCCACGTCCAGCACCACCACTTCCCATATCACCTCGACAAGCACTACTAGCACTTCCCCTACTACCACCACATCCACCACGACATCCAGTCCTACGACCACGACATCCACGAGCACCACCAGCAGTTCAAGCACCAGTTCGTCCTCCACCACCACGACATCCAGCGTGTCGACCTCCCTTAGCTGCACGGCGAGCACCACTTCGTCCTCTACGACCACATCCACCACCACTACTTCTTCGACCACGACCGCACCTCCGACCCTGTACCCGCTCCCTCTCTTCCTCGGCAACTTCTCCGCGATGACCGTATACGAATCCGGGTCCACGCACAACTCCACAACTGGGGCTTCGTATGTCTACAATGGCACATCCACATACAAGGAGCTGTACAGCCCCAAGTCTGGCTCTGACACCTACAAGGTGAACTTCACCGAGTCGCTCATCGCGCCCCCGGAGAGCGGAATCGTTTGGATCACGACGTCCGGGTTTGTCATCGCCGTAGAAATCTCCGGCCAGAACTTGACCGGCGCCGCAGCCTACTCGGCTGCTGCTACTCTGACGGACCCGTTCCCGCTGGAGGCCGAGTACGGGACCCCTACATTCCTGCAATCCTCTGTGTCGTTCCCCGGCGTGGTCAAGATCAACCAGACCACCGTGACGCTAGGGCCAACCACCATGTTGGTCACCAACTATGGGATCAACTCCCCTATGACAGTCTGCACGTTTGGTGGCACCCCTGATGTGTTCAGCGTCTATTCGATCCAGGCAGGCTCCGTCCCAGGAACTACAGCGACGATTGTACCGCTAAGGTCTACCACAGGCGTCTATACGGCACCGTCCGGTGGGACGTTGACGTTCACCGCGATCTTGAGGATAACCTCGGTAACCAAGCTCTAGTCAGCGCCCCCTTCGAGGAGCGATTCTTCGTCGGCTAGACGGACTTTCCGGGCTTGCGTCTTGCTTGGCTCTGCCTGCGAGACGTGTCTGGAGACGTACACATTCTTTTCATCAGCTTTGTAGATTACGACTAGATTATCCCCGTGAAGTCTCTCGATTTGATCCGTCGCGCTTCACATCACGGACGCATGCATTGCATCGAGCTGAAAAACTGGACACATCCTCCATTCCCGGTTCTACTCTCCGGAGGCCGGCTTCTCTGTCAGCTGCTCGCAGACCTCCCAGAGCCGCTTCGCCGCCGCTCCATCGTACGATCCCTTCGGAGCCGTGGCCTCCTTGCCGCCCGAGAAGTACTTCCCGCTCACCCCTTCCAGCTCCGGGGCCGTCGCGACGTAGATCGATGTCCTCGAACCCTTCTTCGGGCTGGCCATGAACGGCTTTACGAGAGAGGTGAGGGCCTGGGCCACCGGGTTCATGTCGCGGGCCAGGTTCGTCCTCACCACCCCCGGGTGAAGGAAGTTGGCCGTCACACCCGTCCCCTGCAGCCGTCTTGCGAGCTCGACGGTCAGCACGTTCAGGGCGAGCTTGGACTTGCCATAGGCGGCGAACATGCTGTACTTTTTCTCTCCCTGGAGGTCGTCGAACTCGATGGTCCCTCCTGCAGCCGCCGAGCTCACGTTGACTATCCGCGAGGGGGCGCTGGCCTTCAGCCTTCCCAACAGGAGGTTAGCGAGCAGGAATGGCGCGAGGACGTTGACTGCGAAGGTCAGCTCGAGCCCGTCTGTCGTCGTGTGCCTCTTCCAGGGGCTCACCCCGGCGTTGTTGATCAGCACGTCAAGCCTGTCGAACCTCTTCTCAAAGTCCTGCGCGAGCCGGCGTATCGAGGACTGCGACGAGAGGTCTGCGTACATCGCAGAGACGGACCCTCCGCCGTCCCTGCTCCCCGCCTCGATCTTCCTCATCGCGGACTCTGCCTTCGGGGATTTGTCGCGCATGACCGCGACCACGGAAGCCCCGAGAGCGCCCAGTCCCTCCGCCGTCGCCTCTCCAATCCCAGAACTAGCGCCCGTGACAAGACACACCTTGCCTTTCAGTTCCATGCTGGCTCCCAGACCGATATCGCTCTAATAATGGTTCAAAAAGAGGCATCACACGTCAGCCGCTGATCTCTCGGGCCTGCGCCTTCGGGGGTCTTACCAGAGCTCAAAAGTGGTCGAGGCTCTGGCACACGAACCTCTGATCGGCAGTGCCGAGCACAGATGTCTGCCTGCGCGTCTCCGATTTTACCTTGTCCAGGGGCACCGACATCAACAATGAATCCCCGAGATTCGAGAATGAGTAGCCGCGTCCTTCCAGGGCCTTCTTAGAGTCACGCACGAAGGTGTTCCAGAACGACAGCCATCTGCCAGCAGAGGCCCGTTCAAGGACCGACAGGAGGCCTGCAGTGTCCGAAGGGTCCCCCGTCATGACGACCTCTGATACGTTCACCGAGCCAGGTGCCTCCTGGAGCTCCAGGTAGCCCAGGGGGCGCCCGTTCCTGAGGATCAGCCGGAAAGAATCTGGCTTGAAGAGGCCGAACGTCATGAGGGAGCCGAGGAGTCCTCGGGGCCTGGGCGTAAAGCCGATCCTCTCCAGCGTCGCGGCGTCGTGCAGTCGCTCGATCGCAGGCACGTCCTCGTCCTTGACCGCCGCGAGCTCGTACGGGACGTCAGCGGTGCCGCGGTGGGGCGGTCTTTTGGCGGCGATATCGGGCGTATAGACGTCCTCGTATCCCATCGACTCATAGAGCCGGTGCGCCGTGATCGATTCGGACCACAGAAGGGAGAACCTGCTGCCTGCCCTGCGCTCCCGCGCGTTGACCTCGTCCAGCAGCCGTCGTGCGAGGCCTCGCCCCCTGGAGTCCTGCCTCGTGATCACGCTGAGGACACCCGATATGGTCTCGGCGTGGCCGTCGGGGAACGTGTACGGCAGCCGCAGCACACGGACCATCGAGAGTATCCGGTCGCCTTCGACCGCATAGAGCCCGAAATAATCCGCGGAGGGAAATCCAGCGCTCCTGGCCTGCTCTGTCAGGTAGAAATCCCTCGGCGCCCAGCCGACCGAGAGACGAAGGAGCTGTATGTCCGCCTCCAGGCCCGAAGGTAGTTCATCGTGTTCCATGATTCTCATAGGTTGGGGCCGCGCTATCTGCAGTCCTGATTCATGCGCCATAAAATAGCGTTTCGACGCACCCGATCTCCGCATGAGAACCTAGTCAACGGGCTTTCGACGGGATTGTCCGGAATGGCCATCAGAGCGTCATAATCTGATGTGACTGATTACAGCGTGTCCCAGATTCAAGGTTCGCAGTCGGGAAGGAACGCTATCCGCGGGGTCCGTCCATCGGACTACTCCCGCTGCTTCTTCCGTTGCGCGTCCCAGGACTTCCAGCGGGCGCTATCCTCGAACGGAGCGAGGGCGTGGGTTGCCTCGATCTTGATGAGGACGCGCCTCTTCCCCGGGACCCGCATTTGATACCTGTCCTGCCTCAGGTACTTTTTGGCCATCTTGTCGATGTGCTCTTCTGCCCCATCGAAGGTCACCTCCCTGACCCGGCCACGGATAACGGCCATGTTGAAGGGGCTGGTCGGATCGCAGACGTCGAGAGCGATCTTGGGATTTCTGCTCACATTCCTGTGCTTCTGGCTCCCTTCGACGACGTTGATCAGGACAATGTCCCCGTCGTGGTCGACCTAGGTCTGCGTGACGTGAGGAGAGCCGTCAGGGATCAGCGTGGCTACGTTCGCGTAGGTCTTTGCCTCGATGAGCTTCTTGACCGAATCTGGAAGCGGCCCCATACCCTGCCAGAAATGATGCGGCTCGTAATATGTCTAGCCGAGGCGTGAGCATCCTTCTTCGAAACATTGGAATTGGGTCGAGTCGGTGAGTCGCTGTCACGGGTCGTGATGCTGCTCCTGTCGATGGGTCCTGCTGAGGTGGCGGCTCCGGCGGATCAGGGACGATGCTTATCTGCCCTGTCCCCGTTTTTTCTGCCGTGGACGAGATAGTAGCCGAGTTCAGGTCGGCGGAGGAGTGGGAAGAGTGGCTGGCCAAGAACCACTCCTCGTCGAAGGGGACGTGGATCCGCTTCTTCAGGAAGGGCTCCGAGGTCGCCTCCGTCACCACCGGCGAGGCACTTGACGCGGCGCTCTGCTTTGGGTGGATCACGGGACAGGCCCGTCCCTATGACGAGACCTCATGGCTCAACAGGTTCGTCCCGCGCAGGCCAGGGAGCATCTGGTCGAAGATCAACGTGGGCCACGCGGAGAGGCTGATCAGGGAGGGGAAGATGAGGCCAGCCGGCCTGAAGCAGATAGAGGAGGCGAAGCGGGACGGCAGGTGGGCGCGCGCCTACAGCCCCCCGAGCAAGGCCGAGGTGCCTGCAGACTTCATCAGACAGCTCAAGAAGAACGAGAAGGCACTAGCTTTCTTCAAGACGTTGAACAAGGCCAACGTCTACGCAGTCGTGTTCAGGCTCGAGAACGCGAAGAGCGAAGCGGCGAGGAAGACGAAGATCAGCCAGATCATAAAGATGTTCGAGAGAGAAGAGGCATTCCACTGACAGTTTCCCTTCTGCCGCCCGGGTGAACTCTTCAGGCTGTGGTCAAGTAGCTCTGGTGCTTCATCCTGGCGAGCTTCCAGGGCGTCACGTGCTCTTCATAGTTTCCCGATTGCAATTTCTCTTCTCGGCGACCTCCGATTCTGAAACGGTTAAATTTGCCGGATTGGAGATATGACGTCATGACGGAAAAACTCACAGTCTACGTGGATGAATCCCTGAAACGGTTGTTAAAGGAGACATCGGGAAACAGGAAGATAAGCGACATCGTGAGCGACGCGTTGGAATCGTACCTTGCCGCGGGCTTGATCAAAGTGCCGAACCTGCCAGGCAAGGTCTCCGCATCCGAATTGCCTTCCCTCTCTGAAGTAAGGAGCAGAAGACCGAAGGTGACCGGCTCTTCAGCTGAGGTGATCGCGAGCCAGAGAAGAGATAGAAATGCTCGTCTATCTTGACAGCAGCGCGATCGTGAAGCGATACATCGAGGAGAAGGGTTCCGAGTCCATCGATGTTGTGTACGCAGGCCTTGAGAAGGAAGGTGACATGCAGGCCGCTTTCTCGGCGTGGAACGTCGGTGAAGTGCTCGGGGCCATCGATACGAGGAAGCAGAGAGGAGATCTCGATGAGAGATCGATGGCGGAAGCTGTGGGGCTCTTTGTCGGGGAGACCAAGAAGTTCGTCGCGATGAGGAGGCTGATCGTCCTTCCCATCGGCAGCAAGACGCTCGAGGAGTCCAGGGAACTTATCGTGAAACATCATATCTACCAGGCCGACGCATTGCAACTGGCGACCGCCCGACAGTCGGCATCGACCCTGATCCTGACGGCGGATAGGAAGTTGGCGGAATGTGCCAGATCGGAGGGGATACAAGTTGCAGACCCGGAGAGGGAGCATCACAGGATAGTCGACGCCCTTAACAGTTGAATGGCGCCGACTTTGCTGATCAGCTAGACAGTCCGGACCTTTATCCGATTGAAGGCTGAAAGGCGGCCTCAGGGGAAAGCGGCCTGCATGGCCGCTCTGAATCGCCCCGTGCCTCGGGCGATCTTTCACTGCCCTGACGACGAACTCTGCGGAGGTTCGTGCCGGTGGGGAGTGTCCTCCCTCGGAGGGGACGACCCGCCTCCGATCCCGGGCGGCTCTAAGCTCTGGCCTCGAAGACCCTGTTGAACGGCGTCTGGGCGGCTCTCCTGAAGCGTGTGAACCCTCCCCTGGTGACCACCTCCCGGAGCCTGGAATCGCCGGCCTGCGCGCCGAGCGCGAGGCCTACCTCCTGGGACAGGGATGCACCCGTGCAGATGGCCGTCGATGCGCTGTAGAATATCCGGCCGACGGGGTTGAGGTTCTCCTCCAGTCTCTCGTTCGCGTAGGGCTCCACGAGCATCCACGTCCCCTCAGGCTTCAGAGAGTGAAGGACGTGCGAAGCTGCGCCCACCGGGTCGCCCATGTCGTGCAGAGCGTCAAAGACAGTAACCAGGTCGAACCCCTCTCCAGGATAGGAGCTAGCCGCTGCGACCTCGAACCTGACCCTATCACCGAGACCTTGTCTCTCCGCCTCCATTCTTGCCGTCTCGATGGATGGACCGTGAATATCGTAGCCGACGAACCTAGAGCTCGGGTAGGCCTTCGCCATGATGATCGTGGACGACCCGTGCCCGCAGCCCACGTCCGCGACCGTCCCGCCGCGCTCCAGCTTCGGCACGACCCCGTCGAGGGCCGGAAGCCAGGAGGAGACCAGGTTGCCCGCGTAGCCTGGGCGGAAGAACTTCTCGGTACCCGTGAAGAGGTCGCTGTCGTGCTCGTGCCATCCGAGCCCCTTCCCCGTCTTGAACGCCTCCAGGATGTGGGGTTCGTCCTTGAAGACCGAGGCGGCTATGTAGAACGCTCCCGGCAGGAAGGCCGGACTCGCCTCGTCAGCGAGCGTGAAGGCCTGCTCGGGACTGAGCCAGTACTTCTTCGACAGGTGATTGTACATCACGTAACCAGACGCCGCCTGAGAAGCCAGCCACTCCCTTACGTACCTCTCCGACGTCCCGGTCCTGGACGCGATCTCCGATGAGGTGAGCTCGCCTGCCCCCGCCATCGCCCTGTACAGCCCGAGCTTGTCGCCGATTATGACCGTGGGCGCGTGGAGCGTCGCGCCGAGGTCCGCGACGAACCTGCCCAGGAACTGATTCAGCTTCTCGTGGTCGACCGTCGCCGGCTGGCCTCCCGAACCTCTGCTGTTGTTGCTAACCTGATCTTGCTTTTCCATGGTAATTATGAGCCGCGCTGGATTGATAGCATGTCCTCAATGGCGACGTTGAAAATCAACCAGAAGGTTGATATCGAGAGGGCCCACTTCTTCCGACAATGGAAGAGATGGCCGAGGTCATGTTCCTCCTCTCCAGTGGCGACAGGCTGAAGCTGCTCTCTGAGATCAGGGGCGGAGACCTCAGACAGACCGACCTCGCCCAAAAACTGTCGGTGACCGTGCAGGAGACGTCGAAGCACCTCGGGCGCCTCTCCGATGGCGGGCTGATCGAGAGGGGACCGAATAGCTGCTACAGGCTGACCTCGTTCGGCAGGGCTGTCTCCGAGATGCTCCCATCCATCGGCTTCATGTCGAGGAACCGGGACTATTTCCTGGCGCACGACACCTCCTCGATTCCCCGCGAGTTCATGCTAAGGATCGGCGAGCTATCGGAGCACAGCTACGTGGATCACGTGACAAACGTGCTCACCGAGTGCCAGCACCTCCTCGGGATGGCGCAGGAATATTTCTACTGGATTATCGACCAGCCGCTGCCCTGGTCGATCAACAAGCCACTCTCCGACCACATGTCGATCGAGCTGATCCTCCAGACGGACGTACCAAACAAGGCCTACGGGCTGGCGAGGAACATGCTCGGACCCAGGGCCCAGGTCAGGTACGCCGACAGGGTCAGCGTATCCCTGGCGGTGAACGAAAGGATGGCAGGCATCTGCTTCCCCGACCTGCACGGCAAGACCGATTTCAGCTGCGGCTTCATCGGCTACGGCGCGGAGTTTCAGAAGTGGTGCTTCGACCTCTTCGGCTACTTCTGGGAGAACTCGAGAAAGGTGAGGCCGAGCGGCGCCTCTCAGGGTCTGTTCGCTGCAGCGGACCCGGAGCTCGAAGCGACGGGTAGGAAGACGGGCCTAACCCAAGAGAGCGGGGGCCTGAAACTGCGATGACCGGCTGATCGGTCTACCGGCGCCAGCGGATCGGTTCAGCCAAGAGTGCGAGGAGGGCCCTATGTCTCGAGCGCCAGCGCGATCTTGTGTTGCGCCTTCATGTGCTCGCTCAGCTGCCTGGACCCTTTGAACTCGGTCCCGCAGCACGAGAGAGCGACGGCGAACTGGGGCAGACTGTGGTCAGCCCTCATATGGTCTGTGAGCGTCTTTCCGTCCTCGTACTTGAGCCCGCAGCAGTCATAGGTCGTCAAGGACGTCCCGAAAAGGAGCTCGGCCATATTTATCCGTTTAAGATCCATATCCGCCGGCTGACGATCAGGGGGCGGGACGGCTGCACTTGAATCGCTTGGAGGACCTCCGCCGCGCTGAGCGTCAAGATCAAGATGCCAGTTCCTGAATATTCGAGCAGGCCCGGCCCTATGAGGGACGGGCGGGCTGTGTAGCGACTATGATGACGATCCGCGAATGGATGGATCTGCCGCCATCATGATGATACCGGCTCAGCCTTTCGTGCTCTTCAGTCTCTCAGAGAGCCTCTGGGCCAGGACGGCGTTCTCCCCCGTCTCGTCGTGCCGGAGGTAGACGTAGCTCTCCCGCAGGCCCTTCGACGTCTCGCCGATCTTCTCAGCCCACTTGTCGATGGCCTTCGCTGTGTAGGCCTCCATTCTCAATCTGAAGTAGGCGAACCCTCCCGTGACCCGGAACGTCGGCTTGAGATCCTCGGTCTCCGCGATGCAGAAGCCCGCACCGTTCCTCTCGAGCAGCTGGTACGTCGGCTCCTGGAACCAGGACTGGTGCCTGAACTCGAAGACCCTGTCCCTGATATCGGAGGTCTCTGACAGAAACCCGCCGAGCAGCTCGAGGTCCAGCTTCGAGTAGGGAGGGAGCTGGAACAGGATCGGACCCCGCCTCGGACCCAGGTCCAGCACCTTCGAGAACCGGCCTGCCGCCTCGACCGAGCCCTTCCCGAGCTTCAGGATGTGGGTGACCTGCCGCGGCGCCTTGAAGGAGAACCTGAAGCGCTCGCCGGTCCTCTCGCACCAGCTCTTCACCGTGGCGGCGCTCGGGGACGCGTAGAACGAGCTGTTGATCTCCACGCTCTGCAGATGCTGAGAGTAGTATGCGAGAAACTCCTCGCTCTTCAGGTCCTTCGGATAGAACCTTCCCTTCCAGCCGGGATAACTGAAGCCGGAGACCCCAACGAAGAAATCCTTGGTCACAGCTGTCCGCTCGTCTCACTGAACGAAAAAGTTTTCTTTCACGCATCGGGACGAGCCTCCAGGCTCACCCATCGCCGAATCGTGGTGATGCGAGACGAAAGGTACCGGGAGACTGCGTAGATCGCAAACAGCGCCCCAGTGGAGGAGACCGCGAGCAGCGCGAGGGGGTCAGGGAGAGAGACGCCAGATATGAACGAATACAGAAAGGTAAGAAAATACGAGAACAGGAAGGCGGGAACGGCGGTGTATGCGTACGATTCCAGTCTGCTTCTGAGGACCGAAGGGTCGACGATCGTACCACGGATCCTCCTCAGAAGGAACGAGAAGTCTAGAGCGGTGATCACCAGAACGACTTCAAGAAACAGGAAGAAGAGATCGTGCGAACCCTGCGCGACCGATAGGATGAGGAGCGCCAAGAAGAAGATCGACCTGTCGACGGATACGACGAGGTCGCTGTTCGCGAGCGTCGCGAGCCCGTCGACCTCCAAGATGACCAGAAAGATCACGTAGAAACCAGGCAAGAGGGCGATAGCCGACAGGGCGAGCGCGCAGAAGAGAACAAAGGAGTACGCTTCGAACGAGACAGCGAGTTCCCTCGGTGCGGCGGAGGCGCGTCGGTGCCCCGTCGGCAGCTCTCTGACGTCTTCGTCGCTGCTATCTCCCAGCGCGCATCACCGGTGCCTCGCCGAGAGCGCGGCGTACTTGGAAAGCGCCCTTCTGTGGATCTCCATGACCTCCTCGAGGGAAGCGGAGGTGGTCCAGTCGACGACGAGAGCGTTCGCCGACCTTAGAAGGTCCATGTCGATACCTCGTTCAATCTGTGCGAGCCTGAGGGCGATTCTCCATTCCCTCGAGTTCGGACCTCCGGACCCGGGCTTGGCTAGACCTACCGGGTTGGGTGATACAACGATGACGTCGCGCTCGCCGTTGCGGGTGAGCTCTGCAGCGGCGGTCTTCGAGCTGGCATCCACCAGAGGAGAGACGAATATTATCTGGGAGATGTTGGGGAAGAACATGTGGATGCTGCGTTCTACCCACAGCTGGATGTCCGATTCCCCGGGCTCGAGCTGCAGGAGCGACAGAGCGATCCTGTCGAACTGCCGCCGCCCATATCCTGCGGTGATCCTGCGGGGGTTCTCCCCGGCGGTCAAGAGTCCGACCCGGTTTCGGTCGTGCAGCAGCCTCTCTGCAATGGAGATGGCCGCCTTGACCGAGTATACCACATTGGGGTGGCGGCCTGGTACCTCACCTCTGGCCCGGCCTGCATCGACGACGATGAGGACCTCCGCGCCGACCTCGGCGGTGTATTCGTTGACCAGGAACTCATCTGACCCCTCAGCGTCTCTCGCGGAGGCCCTCCAGTTGATGCGCTTCACAGGGTCACCCGGCATGAACCTCCTGATCTTGTAGTAGTCCATCCCCGTTCCGGCCCGCCTGGCGACTATCTCGCCCGGCCATGACTTGGTCCGCCGCGGCCTGATCGCGAGGTGCCCAAGCCTCTCGGTCGTCTCCGGGAAGACGATCAGCTCCGAGTATGACCTGAGCTCCGCCTCGGACTCGAAGAGACCGGTCGAGTCCTGCACACGGAGGAGGACGGGACCGAGCGTGTGCACTCCGAAGGAGTTCGCGGATACCTCGTAGTAGAAGTCCCTTGTCTCTCCTCCCTTCAGAGAGGACGAAAACCCGCTGTGCGTGTTCTTCCCGCGTAGCTCGGCGTGTACTCGGTCCCTTATCTGCAGCATCGCGACGGGTCTCGAACCAAGGTTTCTCACCCTCAACCTCACCCTGGTGGTCTCACCCTCCCTGATCCGCACCTTCTCGGTCTCTCTCTCGACCTCGAGGTCAGGGTGCGGGTCCTGCGATCGCAGTACCGTGAACCCGAGCAGGAGCGTCAGCGGCACGGAGACGAAGATGAGGGGCTGCGAGATCAGCAAGCCGCCGACGAACGAGAGGATGGCGAGGTAAGCGAGTACGTACGCTCTGGTACTGATCCTCGACCGCTTCCAGCTTGGCCTGCTGCCGTCGTCGCCGCCGCCTCTGCTGGCTTCGGGCGTTGCCCAGGCCCCCTTTTGGGATTCAGCCGACCTTCGGGACGTCGACCTTCTCGAGGAGGCTCTCTACTATTGACTCGGGTTTCGTGCCCCTTATCCAGTGGTCGGCGGTGAGTATCAGCCTGTGCGAGAGGGCCGGTACCGCCATGGCCTTGACGTCGTCGGGCAGCACGTAGCTACGGCGGTGGAGCCAGGCGTGCGCCTTCGAGAGCTTGAGGATGGCGAGGGAGCCCCGGGGGCTCGCCCCCACCTCGACGGCGCTGTGCCCGCGCGTCCTGCTCACGATCTCCACGATGTACCTCTCGATCTCCGGGTCGATGTGGACACCCTCGACCAGCCTCCTCATCTCGAGGAGCTCGCCCCTGGAGGCGACCTCCTCCAGGCTCGTCTCGTCGCTCTGCCTCCTCGTCCGCCTCTCCAGGATCTCCACCTCTTCGGACTGGGACGGGTACCCGATGGCGACCTTCATGATGAACCGGTCCAGCTGCGCCTCGGGGAGGGGGTAGGTCCCCTCGTACTCGATGGGGTTCTGAGTGGCGAAGACGACGAAGGGTGCATCCAGCCTGAAGGTCGTGTTCTCGATGGTGACCTGGCGCTCCTGCATCGCCTCGAGGAGGGCCGACTGCGTCCTGGGCGGGGCCCTGTTTATCTCGTCGGCCAGCAGGATGTTGCAGAAGATCGGCCCCTTCCTGATCTCGAACGCCGACGTTCCCCGGTTCAGGACGTAGCTCCCGGTGATGTCGGCGGGGAGGAGGTCGGCCGTGAACTGGACCCTCTTGAACTCGCAGCCGAGGCTGGATGCGAAGCACCTCGCGGTCAGGGTCTTCGCCAGGCCAGGGTAGTCCTCGAAGAGGACGTGCCCGTCTGCGAGTATCGCTATCAGGACCCTCTCTAGCATGTCCCGCTTGCCGACGATGACCCTGCTCACCTCGTCCAGGATCTTCCTCGGCTTGTCCTCCAGCTGGGAATCCGTGATCATGAG
>JAPCJS010000132.1 GCA_027886825.1 Nitrososphaerota archaeon | reverse complement strand
CAACTCCCAGATCACCGTCGGGACAGGTCCAGTGGGCACCGAGGGGTTTCCACCGGGGCACGTTGACAGGGTCACGATCCCGTTCACCTGGACCCCCGCCTCAACGTACAAGGTCTTCATCTCCACGGAATCTGCCCATCCCAACGAACTATCTGTCCGGAGCCCGACCTGATCCTGGAGAGCGCCAATCACAAGAATAGACAGATGCAATCGTCCAGTCCAGACGCGGGTAAGATGAACGGGTAAGAAGAGGGGTCAGGTCCCAAAGCTATTCTGCCTCCATCGGCAGATCAGAGCAGAGATCAAACGGGTACCTTTTTCGGGACAGCGGGGGATAGATGAATTCCAATCGGTGCAAAGGAGGATTCGGGCCCTCATCCTCGGCTGTGAAGAGGTCAGATGATCATCCTACCGCGATATGAATGAGACTGGCAGGAGCGTGACGCTCCATCTATCCGTCGGGTTATTCCTGGGAAGACGGTGCTACTTCTTCTTGAGCTTCTTGACGTCCTTCTTCAGAGCCCCGCCGGCCTTCTTGATGTCATTCTCAACGGTCTTGCCTGCCTTGGACAGGTCTGCTTCCGTCTTCTTCACTGCGTTGCGTGCCTTGCTTTTGGCTGACATTCTATCACCCCATAATATGAACTTCGGCATAGAAAAACTAGTGGTTTCGCGGCGCCCGGCCGGTGCCATCCGAAGGACGCGTCTCGTACCGCTCGGCGAATGGGCCCCTGAGCTAGGACCTTTCTTCCGCCGGAGATTCCCCTAAAGATACAGGCGCGTCCCTTTTGCGACGCGTCAAGGATAAATCCGGAGAGTGTCATGATGTTGCGTGCGAGACGGGACAAGAGTAGTTCGAGCCGGTCTGCCAAAGGCCTCCGAGGGAGAGCCCTTTCTTCCGGGGCCCGTCTTTGCAGGCACCTACGGTTTCAGCGGTGAAACGGGGACCTCAAGATACACGTATGGTCGTTATCACAACCCGACGTGGTCCTTCTTCGAGGAGGCCCTCACCGAGCTCGAGGGAGGACCTGCGGTGGTCTTCTCTTCCGGCATGGCCGCGGTAACGGCCGTCCTCGGGTCGGTGCTGGGGGCAAGGACAGGGAACGTCCTAGTGATGCCCTCGGATGGTTACTACACGGCGCGGATGCTCGCAGAGGGATACTTCGCATCACATGGCGTCGAGGTCCGGAAAGCCCCGACCGCGGGGAACGCTCAGGCAGACCAGCTGGAAGGGGCGACCCTGGTATGGCTCGAGACGCCGAGCAATCCGTGCCTGGAGACCTGTGACCTGGCAGAGCTCATAGGGAAGGCGCACAAGCAGAACGCTCTCGTCGCGGTCGACAACACCACGCCAACCGTGCTGGGTCAGCAGCCCCTGATGCTCGGCGCTGACTTTTCTGTCTCGAGCGACTCGAAGGGGCTTACCGGTCACAGCGACCTGATCCTGGGTCACGTCGCCGCGCGCGGGCAGGAGTGGGCGGACCGGTTGAGGGCGTTCAGGACGCAGCAGGGAGCGATTCCTGGACCGATGGAGGTCTGGCTAGCCCACCGATCGCTCGCGACCCTCGAGATGCGGGTCCAACGGCAGTGCGAGAACGCGATGAATGTCGCACGTTACCTAGGGACGCGAACCGAGGTGCTCTCGGTCAGATATCCCGGCCTCTCTCGTGATCCTTCGTTCGGGATCGCATCCAAGCAGATGAAGTACTTTGGGCCGATCGTGAGCTTCGTCTTGGAGGACAAGGAGAAGGCAGACCGGTTCCTCACGGCTTGCAAGCTCGTCATCACCGCGACGAGCTTCGGAGGGGTCCACTCCACAGCGGAGCGGCGGGCGCGCTGGGGAGGGGACGCGATTCCTGCCGGGTTCATCCGCTTCAGCGCTGGTTGCGAGGATGGCGAGGACATAGTAGAAGATCTCTCACAGGCGTTGGACGCCGTATGATTTGGAGACGGGGGCTAAGTTCGGACGGTACTCAAGTGACCGGTTGGTCTCAAGCCAGGCGTGAGCCCATCGCCAGCAGCAAGCTACGACAAGACCGGGACGAAATTCTCGATCGCGGGACCTCTGACGAACCGACGGAACCACGGACGGAAGACTCACGGGACCACAGTCGTCCCTGCGGTTCCGTCCAGGGCGTCCTTCGCGTCTTGCAGCCGAGTTATTATCGCCCTCTCGCCGCCCGCCCCAAGGAAGTTGACAACGGCCTCCATCTTGGGTCGCATGCTACCCGAAGCGAACTGTCCTTCCTCGAGGTATCGTCTGCATTCCTCACTTGTCACACGTCCGAGGGGCGTCTGGTTGGGCAACCCGTAGTTGAGGAACACGTTCCGAACATCGGTGAGTATCAGGAGGACCTCTGCCGAGATCAGGCCTCCCAGCACTGCGGCGCTCAGATCCTTGTCGATCACGGCTTCGATGCCCTTGAATCCGTCCTCAGTGGAAACCACCGGGACGCCTCCTCCTCCGGCCGCGATGACTATGATACCCGCATCCGTCAGCTCTCGGATGACCTGAGCCTGCAGCACCGTCTGCGGGCGAGGTGATGGAACAACTCTCCGATATCCTCTCCCGCTGTCTTCAACCAGGATCCAGCCCCTCTCCTCTCGGATGTGCGAGGCCTCGGTCGAGGTGTAGAACGGTCCTATCGGCTTCGTGGGAAACTTGAAGGCCTGGTCGCTCGCATCGACGACCATCTCCGTAAGTACCGTCGCGACCTGAGAACTGACACCGGCCTTCTGGAGTTCGTTCCGCAACGATTGCTGAATCATGTATCCGATCATCCCCTGTGACTCCGCACCGCAGACATCGAGCGGCATCGGTGGGAGCGTGTCCTTGGCGAGTTCGTCCTTCAAGAGTATGTCTCCGACCTGCGGTCCGTTGCCGTGGGTAATGGTGACTCGGTGCCCCTGTTCGATTATCTCCACGAGATGCTTGCAGGCCGTGCGTACGTTGACGAACTGCTCCTCGGCGGTCCCCTTCTCCTGGTGCTGGAGTATGGCGTTTCCGCCGAGTGCGACCAGTATTCTCAAGGAAGACACTCAAGATATGGCTTTGTGCCTTCATCCTCTGTGAAGTGCCGCGGTCATGCAGTGCGCGCCTCCGTACCCGCCGGTTAGGTTGGTAAGGGCAATCGGGAGCGCGTCGATCCCAAACTCATAGAACTCCTTCTTGTTCGGGAAGAAGCGGGCCTCGTCCTTCAGAGCCTGGTAGTCCTTCTTCGCCTGGGCGAAGAGTCTCCCGTACCTCTCAGGGTTCCGCTTGGACTTGGACTCTAGACCGCCGAGGACCTTCCTAACTATCCTGTCCACCTCCACGGCCAGGATCACCCCGTCTCTCACGCAGAGAAAGTTCGAGGCGTACGATAGCTGCTCGAGCGTGGTCAGGTTTACCACCTCGAATCCCTTGCCCTTGATGTAATCGTGAAGACTGGTCGTCTTGGCGCTCTTTCCATAGCGCCCCTTTCCCTTCCGATGATATACGTCAACCTTGGCCGCCTTCAGAAGAAGCTCGGAGCCGACGACGACGCCGCTGCTCGCCACGTTGAAGTACGTGTCCAGGTGCATATCGACCATCGGGTCTCTTTCGCTGCCCGGAATCAGCGGATGTGCCGGCTGGTGTACCACCCCGACCTCGTCGAAGTCTAGGCCATACTTCAGCATCTGTTCCACGGCCGATGCGTTCGTCCTGTCTCCAGTGCCGACGAGGGCGAACTCCTTCATCGGGATAAAGTCACCCCCCTCGAACGTGCCGGGCGCCTGTGTCTCGTGGATCACCGGTTCGCCCAGGCTCTCCCAGAGAAACTTTGTGATCTTCGGCTCGTTCTGTCGTTGAGGTTTCGACATCCTGGATAGGAAGATGCCCCTGTCCGTAACCGCCTGCTGGTCGCGCATAAAGTAGAGATTGGACAGAGGAGTCCTCTCGGTCACGTTCACGTGTACCGCCCTCGCGCCTCTTCCCTCCTCAAGGTCGAGCCTCGGCTGGAGCAGGAGGATGTTGAAGAAGTGCCCGGCGTCCAGCACCTCGGAGTTCTCGGTGAGCTCCCTGCTCGCCTTGGTGGCCTCCGTCCTGTCGCCCACGAACTCCATCTCTTGGAGGGCGGCCCTAACCAGGCGCGCTCTGACATCCGGGCTGCGGTCGGCCAGGTCGAGTATGTTGTCCTTGAGCCGGATGACCTCTATCTTGAACTCATGCCGGAGCGTGTACTCCAGGCGCTCGTGCTCGTTCCTCGCCTCATACTGGTTGAAGGCACGCTCGTACAGCGAGGCGTAGGGCGCGAGCAGTCCGTACCACATCTCTATGCCCGGCCTGTGCACCGCGACACGGTGCAGCTTCTCCCACTCCGCCCTTACCTTGGTCGTCACGATTTCACCGAAGCCGAGAGCAGCCGCGATGCGCAAGATATCAGCGGCACGAGCGTCGAAAAGTCCGCGGCCATGACGCAAATTCGGGATTGATAACCGCACAGCTGTTAATAACCGTTGTAGGGATTCCTGGTCTTGAGAATCGTCCATCCCGTTATTCAGGCAGCACAGCTCGTTCCAACCAGTCGTTCCAGAGAGAGAGGAATCCGAAGCAGACAAGCGAACAAATCTTGACGCCAGAGTTGGATCTGGGGGCGCCCTCTGGCGGCAGGTGCCCTCATCGCTTCCTCTGGACGGCCGAGATCGCGAATACAACCCGGGGCGTCCTGACCCATCGCGCTCATCGATGTCTAGTCGCGTCAATTCAGGCAACCGCTGGTGCCAATCGACTGACGGAGCCACCGAGGGAAACTGTTTAGGCATAGGGCCCACCGGCTTACACGGATGGACGACGTCGAACTCCTATCCAGCTTTGTGGTTCCCTGCAGGTACGACCACGCGAGCGAGGGCCAGTTCAGGGAAATCCGGGATAGGAGGCTTCGAGTGCAGCTCGAGAAAGCCTACGAGAACGTGCCGTACTGGCACGACCTGATGGACGACGCCAGGATCAGACCGGGCGAGATCCGGACCGTCGATGACCTAAGCCGGCTTCCGCTCAGCACCAAGGACCAGATAGTGTCTCGGCCTACCCGTGATCGCCTCGGCTCCGATCCGTCCAAACTCATCCAGAGGTATACCTCTGGCACGACGGGACCGCCGATGGAGGTCTACTATTCGATAGGTTTCATCCTCTCCACCCTGATCTATCTTCACGGTCACTTCCGCCGCTGGTATGGACTTGGCAGGATGTTCAAGGTCCTCCAGATATCCTCGGTCTCGCCCGCCGCGCCTTCTCTCGTGTCGAAGCCTGGGGAGGCTGCGCGCAGCCCTGCCTGGCAGCGCAGAGCGCGAGGCGAAGCGACCAGACCTGGCGCCGCGATCTTCTGGCCAGCGATCGACAGGTTTGTGCGTTCGGTGCACTTTGAGCGGCGCATAGAGACGGTCCTCCCGGTCATCAAGACCTTCGCCCCTGATGTGATCATGATAAACGCCTCGTACCTGAGGATGCTCGCCGACTATGCCGGCGAGACCGTCGAGTCGGTCAGGCCAAAGGTGCTGATCTCCACGGGCGAACCGCTCGACGAACCCACGAGGAGCTATGTCGAAAGAAGGCTGGGAAGCCCCGTGTGTCAGATGTACGGGTCGAACGAGACGGGGTCGCTCGCGCTGGACTGCCTCGAAGGTCGCAACCTTCACATATTCTCCGACAGAGCGATTGTTGAGGTGCTCTCGAAGGAAGGGGAACCGGTCCGGCCCGGAGAGATGGGCGAGATCGTCGTCAGCGAGCTACTCAACCAGGGCATGCCTCTGCTACGGTACAAGATGCGAGACCTCGGCTACGCGTCCTCCGAGGTGTGCCCCTGTGGAAGAAGCCTCCCGCTCCTGAAATCCGTCGAGGGGAGACAGATAGACTGCATAGCGACCCGTGATGGAAGGCTGGTCACCCCGAAGAGGATACTTGCGCTGATGCACTCCGCGGAGGGGCTCCCCAGGTGTCAGCTGGTCCAGCGGTCGCGGGACTCGTTCACGCTTCGTGTCTTTCCCTGGAGCGGCGTGAGAGACCCGAACCCCGATGGTCTGATCTCGGAACTGGTCGGAGCATTGAGGTCGGAGCTCGGATCGCAGGTTGACATCTCGGTATCCAGGGTGCAGGTCGACGAACCGCCGAAGCGGAAGATGCGCCCCGTGATCGTGCAGATGTCCTCGCGCCCGGAACCCTATCCGATCTCCTGATCTCGCCTACTTCCGCTTGGTGAGTATCTCTTCTCTCGAATGTGCCCAGTTCACCCCAGAACAGGGCTACGTCGCGACAGGCAAGTAAGATGTCTGAGACGATCAGGCAGGTTGAAGGGGTCGATCGCGAGCGCCCCGTTCTCACCCAGAACGAGTACCCCCGTCAGGGGCAGGATGATCGCGGATGAGAGCCCCGGCATTCGCTTTCACGAATTCGGACAGTTGCACCATGGGCAATCGTCGAGCGGTCTGGGCTCCGTGAATCCTTAGGCGTCGTGAACTCAAACCATGATTGGATAGGAGCTCCGCTTTGTGTAAGAATTAATAACGAATCGCCTTGAGCAGAAGACGACCTGGACTCGGCAAACGAGACTCGTAGCTGGAGGCCGCTCAAAATTTCAGTCGCCCTTACTCTGATCCTGCTCACTATCCAAGGCTGGACAGGAGACGTTGTCAACCTATTCGTTACCACATCGTCAACATCAGCGGTGGGCCAATCCTTCGGAGGGTTCTTTCAGGCAGTCGTGAACGGAGGGCTCCTCTTGATATGGCATGGAATGGAGGGAATCCTAATTCTGCTCTCCGCAATTGGTGTATTGGTCATCTCGCTGAGGCACAGACGGAGAAGCGTGAAGATCGCTGCCGGGCTGGGCCTCTTCTTCGTCCTCTCCGCGGCACTGGGCGGATATCTCTTCGTTATCTCAGGGTTCATGAATGGAGGCAACTCGGCCCAGATGGGTGGCAGCTTCATCGGCGCATACGCGTTCTTTTTCCTGACT
>JAPCJS010000074.1 GCA_027886825.1 Nitrososphaerota archaeon | reverse complement strand
TAGCTCTGCTCCCAGGTTCAAGCGTTAGCACATTTCGCCCAAAGCTTATTTCTCCGAGGACCGGAATCCGATAGTCGTGACCGATGACGATTTTCGCAAAGCACTGAGCTCGGCTAACGAGCTCAGGATAACCTTCGTCGGCAGGAAGACCGAGAAGAAGTTCTCGACGCCGGTCTGGTTCGTCAATCAGGGAGATAAGGTCTACCTCCTTCCGGTGAACGGGACAGCGAGCGACTGGTACAAGGACGTCCTCAAGGACCCCAAGATGGAACTTCAGGCGTCAGGGAAGAAGATGACGGCAAAGACCGTTCCGATAACAGACAAGAAACGCATAGAAGAGGTAGTTGAGATGTTCAGGAAGAAGTACGGCGCAGGCGACATGAAGCGGTACTATCCTCGTACCGACGCAGCCGTAGAGCTGTCGGTCTAAAGTCGAGCCAAGGAGAGGTCGGACTTAACCCGCAGAGGGAGTCATCAAGCCAAAGATCGACAAGGCGTTTACTCTGGAAGAGACGCGGAGGCGTTCTCGCACCTCGAGAGGAAACATCCGAAAGGCAAGGTCATTGTGACGATGAAAGGAGGCGGCGGCAAGGAAAGCGAAATCCCTAGTTCGTCGAGAGCACTGTGATCGCGTCATCGTCTATCTGGTCATCCATAGGACCCTTGAAAGCCGATCCATAGTCTGTCTGAATATGATGGGTTGGGTGCCCGAGCGGGGCGTAGGGATGCGACCATGCGACAATTGGAAAGGGGAATGTTGTCATCAAAGACGAATGGATGATCGGGCATTTCTTAGTCGGTTAACAATCTCTGACGTTTCCCGCCTTGCGCCCGATCATGGATTAGACTATTTTCTTCTTCCGTTCTTCGTGAAGTCGCGTCAGGTCCTGATCCTGCAATTATCCGAGCACTCTTCCTATCTACTAGCCTAGCTTGGCTTCGCATTCTACACGCGCCGTTTCAACACTACCCCGAGTCTTCTCATGTAGCGGATGGGATCGATCTTTCAGAACCTTGGAACGACCTCTAACATTGGTTTGGAGATAGAAAGGCGCTACCTGCGTTACCCGAAGATGGAATTCGATCGCTGCTTTGCCTCCGTCGTTGTCACAGGCGGGCTACTTTCTGTCGCAGGGTTTTCTAAGTTCTTCTCTTCCTTTCCAACTTCTTTCTCGTTCCCCTCTTCATTTTTCTCGTTCTCCGGTTTTTTCTTCGTCTCCTCCTTCAGTTTCTTCATCTGTTCCTTCAGCTTCTTCATCTCCTCGTTCAGCCTTTTCTCGTCTTCCTTCTTCTGTTCCTTCTCCTTCTCTTTCTCTTCCTTCGCTTTTTCCTTTCCTTGCTTCGCTTTTTCTTTTTCCTCCTTCTCCTTGTTACGCGTCAGCTCCTTCTCCTCCTTCAGTTCATCCTTCTTCTCGTCCTTCTTCTCCTTCTCCGGTTTCTTCTCTTCCTTCTCCTTCTCTTTCTCTTCCTTCGCTCTTTCCTTTTCCTCCTTCTCCCTTGTGCGAGTCTGCTCCTTCTCCTCCTTCTCGTGTTTCTTCTTTGCCTTCGCCATCTCCTGTTTCCTCCGCTTCAGCTCCTTCTCCCGTGTCTTCTCGATTGAGCCCTTCTTCCCGACCACCATCTTGATCTCGTCTCCTATGATCTGATGCGTCTTAACGGCCTCGTCCAGGGTCATCTTGGTGTCGATGCACCACCGCCAGGTCTTCTTGCCGAACCCCCAGTAAGTGATGAGGTCCTTCCTGTCCGAGCCCCCTGGCCTGCCTCCGACGAGCTCGACAGCCTCCGCCATTGCGATGATGTCAACAGTCGGCTGGAGGTTCTCTTCGCTCATCCAGGTTCTCCCAGTCATAAAGTCAGCATTAAAGATTAGATTTAATCTTTCCGAGCTCTAAATTCCATATTTTTGGGGATAGGACGACTACTGGGCCTTTGATCGGGCGCCGGACCTACCCTTCGGTCACGGGACAGGAGCTCGCCGACATTTACTCCGGAATTTCCAGCCGTTGATCTAATTCTCTTGGTAGTTGACTATGGAGACGGATTTGAAAGCCATGCCGACAAGCTGGGCCGCCAAGATCAGCGCCACCATCAGACCCCTGGAGCTCCTCGACAAGCACCCCTGCCTCGCCACGGTAGGAGCCCACGGGAGCCGCACTCAGGTCCTCTACTCCACGATCTCCTAACTGTCCTGGAGAGACCAAGGACCGCCCTGCGACCCTGCCGCACGGCATCCTCGCGAGGTTAGCTGGCATCCTGGAACAAACTCGAGATAACTAGTTCAGACCTAAATAGCCTCTTAGAATACCCATGAGATAATGACTCAAGCATCACCTAATGTTCGGACCTTCCAGGCCAACGAACTATCGAAGACCTTGGAGATGCCCCGGAGTATGCCGCGCTCGAGAGGATGCAATGGGTCCTGCGGGCAGAGATCCACGTCGACCGACCCCTGAATCGGCGATGACCATGGCCTCCGGGCCGCGCAAAAAGAACCCATACTCGCAATAGGCGACCCGACTCGAAGTAACGGATTCTGTTGGGTTTTTTGTCATCGCGTGAGATGGTGCATTGATGGGTCACAATAATTCAGAACGCGAGCAAATTTAAGAAGTAAAGATGCGATGCTGGAGCTTCAGTATCTAGGTCTTCTTCGTCAACGCAAGGAGCAATGCCACGTGGCATAACTTCGACGATACGAAGTATCCAAACGAACCTAAGCGCACCAATCAAGCTAATAGGGAGATTGTCCGAAAAAACATGAGAGAATGCCTGCGGCTTCATACGACATCTCGCGCAGAGCCTTAGAGTGCTCCACCTGCAGTCAGGTTTTCCTCGCAAGCTCCCCTGATGGTTCGCACACACGACCATCCCGCAGGCTTCCTGGAGGCGATAGCGATTCCGTCAGGATGAGGCACGTATGCCCACAAGGTCACGACTCGTATGTCTATTGGACGAACTTTCTGAAGGATCAACCCGGTTCGACTCTCGGTCATTGTCTGGCCTTATCTCATATCGCAGTGACAAAATCCTTTGATTCGGACTTGCCGACCTGGGAAATCATGGAAGTCATCCGAGATCCACAGGAGTACGCTCAGGACGAGAGGATGTACCAGATCGACCGCCCAGATACCGATATCGAGAAATCCCTGAAACGGCGATGACCATGATAAGCGGGCCACGGAAAGAACTCATACACGCCATATGCGAGCTCTACAGGCTGGAGACAGGAATCTCCACGTCCGATGCGAAGGCCGGGGTCATGAACGCCAGGCCAGGTACACACGAGGATCCAAGGAGAGTTCCTTCGCAGCGCCGACAGACTTAGAACAGCGAGACAAGAAGAGCTATCAGCGCTGATCATTTTCAATGCCGACGACGACGCCTGCAACAGGGTCGATCTGTTTTTGGAACATCCTGTCTTGAAGAACAGACGATTCGTGCCAGCCTCGCTCATCATGCAGGATAACCTTTCTGCCATCGAGACCTATGTTTGGTCTCGGTGATGAAGCGATGAGCAGCGAGCGGAAAGAGCCTCGCCTTATGGTCAAGTGCAAGACGTGCGAGGTCTGGTTCTTTTCTGGGATCGGCCTGCCTCCACTCAAACCGGAGAGCACGGTCATCGTGGAGGAAACTGCTCAGGTCACGACGACAGTGAAGTATACCGACCTGTAGATGCTGCCGTCGGTCACCGTGGCAGCAGCGAGATAGGTGCCCGGTTTGATGTCGGTCGCCGATGCGATGTTGAGGCTGACCGTGCCAGTCCCGCCAGCAGAAGCCGCGGGAACAGCTGCCGTGAACGTGAGCAGCTTCGCTGTGCCGTTGTTGAACTCGTTGTCGGAGAACTGGAGCGAGAGGCTGCTGCCCACGGTGTCGCCGGTGAGCTTTAGCGTCGTCTGGACAGAGCCCCCGGGCGCGACCTGGACCGAGTTGCTGCTGCCGATCGAGATGGAGAAGGGCGCGACGTACGACCCATTGACATATCCCACAAAGCCGCCAGCCGCCGCGAACCACGCCCCGTCCCGTGCCCCCGCCATCGTGACCATGTTCGTCCCGTTCGTGGGGTCCGTGATCGTTGTAAGGTTGTACAGTGGCGGGTTCGAGACGTTGTACTCGGTGAGCTGCGAGGCGTTGTCGTATATCACGCCCATCCGGTTGCCATAGTGCTCGTTGAACCAGACCGCCGACCCGTTCGAGGAGTCGAAGTAGGTCAGGACCCAGGGCGTGTACGGCACCGTAGAGGTCGGATAGATCGTCCAGTGGCCCGTCGTGAAGTTCAGGAAGGCCATCGCCGATGCCGAGTGCTCCGTGGCCCATAGGCCTCCTTCCCCTAGGGTCAGGCTCGTCGGAGCAAAGAGCGTGTGATTGTCACCGATGGGCGTGAAGGTCGGGCTGGACAGCGTGGGATTGAAGGAAAGGACCTGCGCTAGGATGGGATTGTATCCGTCCAGCGCGAGGACGTATCCGACGGTGCTGCTCTGGAACAGGATGTAGAGGGACTCCCAGGAGCTTCCCGTGGGCAGCTCATAGTAGGTTACAGTCCCGTTGGTCGGACTCACCTTGCCTATCTGGGCGCCGAGCTTGCTCGCCGTGAACCAGAGATAGTTGTCGGGACTTACCGCGAGCGTATACGGGTCCGTGCCGTTCACTAGATTGATCTTCTGGGCCTGCCCTGTGGAGGGGTTCACTCCTATCAGCCTCGAGTAAAGGAGGTCGCTGCCCCAGACCGACCCGTTCCAGAGAGCCACCCCCCAGATCTCTGTCTGCTGTCCGCAGAAACTGTTCCCTGCCGAAAAGGAGTAGGGCCACGGATACTCTGTGAGCGTGCCGTTCGGTAGGAGATGGGCGACACCTGGCAACCCCCACTCTCCGAACCAAAGCGAGCCATCGGGGGCTACCGTCAACCCGGTCGGGCTCCTGTTGGGTGCTATCGGGTACTCGGTGATCGCGCCGAACGTCGTCGGAGTAACCTTGTGGTCGACGGCAGGCGCGGGGCTCACGCAGGAACTGCTCGTCGTAGTAGTGGAGGTGATGGTCGAGGAGGTAGTGCTCTTCCCCGGTGGGGGAGTGGTGAAAGTGTAGACAGCGGCCAATCCTGCACTCAAAAACAGCGCTATGGCCAAGATCGCCAGGTACTTGATGGCGATGCCATGACGGCGACGATGGGCCCCGACTGGCGCGGTCATGGTGCGGCGGCGAAACCCTCTGAGGTTAAGGTTTGTGGCTCAAAGTTCGGTTGTCCACACGAGCCTGTCGGGCGGACCTAGCGATACCTTTGATCGTGAACCATCTGCAGCACAGACGGGATGATGGAATAGGTTCGACCACTATGGCGAGCTCTGGATGGTTATGCTGAGAATCTCGGCGTTTGTAGGGTCGAGAGGCTGGCAGCTCGTCCCGCCGCTGGACTGGCACGCAGGATTAACTGGCAGGGCTCCTATGGCGTCCACGACGCTCATGCCACTGATGACCTTCCCGAAGACCGTGTACTGACCGTTCAGGGAGGTGTTGCTGGCCAGGTTGATGAAGAACTGGGAGCTGCCGCTGTTCGGATCTGATGTGCGTGCCATCCCCAGGTATCCCGCGTTGTTCACATATCCCTCGTTGACCAGCGTCGTGTTGGTCTCGAGCGGGACGGTCTGGGTCGAGCCCGTGTTTCCCCATAGCGACTCGTTTCCGCCTCCGTTTCGAGAGGTCGGGTCCCCGATCTGGATCGCGAACCCGGCGACGATCCTGTGCCAGACCAGGTTATCATAGAACCCCGAGTTGGCGAGGCTGACGAAGTTCGCGACGGTCTTGGGCGCAGCCTGCGGGAACAGCTCCACCTCTATCGTGCCCTGGGTCGTCGATATGACCGCATACGGACCTGAGCCTGTAGGTGTCGTGGTCAAGGTGCTCGACGTGGTCAGCGAACTGCTAGTATTCGGACTTTTCGGCTGGCTCGATGCATACGCGTAGTATCCTCCCGCAGCCACGATCACCAGGACGACCGCAGCGATCGCAATGTACGTGTTCCTGTTGCTCGACTTCTTCTTGCCCCGTCTCTTCCGCTGCGACATTGCGAACCTCCCCATCGGGGTGGGGGATTAATAGGATTCGGCTGTACGCAACGTAAAGAAGCACTCGGACCGACAATTCAGGAAGGAAAGGAGCCAAATCGCAAGAAACAGACAAGGCATTGGTTGAATGAGGCGTAATTTTGGAATAATTCCTAGTTGAGAGATATATTAGGTTCCAGATTCACCGTGAATTATGCCGAATTCCTGCGGTCTCAGGAGCGCCAGGGCACCGGAACTCATGTCGCCCATAGCATGGGAAGCCCGTTGGACTGCGTGATGAACATGGAAAGAAATTTGCCGGTGAAATCTCTTGTCATTGGACTAGTCCTGTTGATAGCCGGATTGGGCGTGGGTTTCTATGCCGGGCACTCACAATCACTCACGTCAACCAGCACAGAGCTATCGACCGCTACTTTGACTTCTACCTCGACTGCAACGCTGATTGGTGTCTCGACCACAACCCTCACTGACCTTTCCACGACGACGATTTACACGCAGACCGAGACCACGTCCACCGTGGGCACGAACACGGTGAGCAGTTGTTCGGCGAATTGCTCACAGGCCAGCGTCGGCACCGTCATCAGCACAGCGCAGCAGACCCTGACAATTGGCGGCTCGACGACCATCTATCCCGTGACACAGGCCGCGATCGCAGCTTTCGAGCGGCAGTACCCGGGCATCATCGTACAGGATGCCCAGGGAGGCGGTGCCGCAGGAATGAAAGGCGTCACCACCGGCGCGCTCGACATCGGCGCAGCCTCATCGCTCTCCGCAGTCATATCCGCACAGATCTCTGACGAGTCCCTTGTCCCACCAGTGCAGCTGGTGGCGACCGAGATCGGTGGTACCGGCGTCGTCGTGATCGAGAACGGACTCGGCGCTGGCGGTTTCCTCTCTGATGGCGCGAACGTCTGCCAAGCGATCAGCCAAGGGGCGCTTGCACTGATCTTCGCACAGACGAGCGATGCCTCCGGCTACTTCACCGTCTCCGCAGGCGGCTGTGCTGCGGGTATACTTTCAACTGCCGGCGTTACGGCCAACGTCGCAGCGGGAACCGCAGGCGCGATCCAGGCCATCTCCCGGAGCGACCTCCCCTCGGGAACCGAGGACACCTTCAGCGCGTACATCGGAGTTTCTGACGCCAAGGGCCTCTCAGGAGTTCAGGAGGCAGGCAACACAGGAGTCCTGGCGCAGGCCCAGAAGGCACTAGGCACCAACAACCCCGGAGGCAGCATCGGCTTCGTGGACTACGGCTTCGCAACCGGAGCGGCACTCGGCCTAACGTCCGGGAACGCTGATGGCGTTGCAATCCCACAGGTCTACACGACGACCGTACCCGTCACAGTCACACTCGCAGTCGCCAAGGGCGCCTCTGCGTCCTCGGTCGGCGCGGCGATATTCAAGGCTCTGAAGCAGGTCGCAACCAACACCAGCTCTTACCCTGATACCGGCGGTTCGCTCGTCAGCACCTTCTACTACGTCACAAACGGTAACCCGACCCCGGCTGAAGCAGACTTCATCAACTTCATTGCCACCCCCAGCGCAGTGTCCTTCTTCACATCACAGGGTTACTTCAGCTTCGTTGAATTCGGCGGCAGTTAGACGCAGGGCGCTCGAGGATCACACGCCTGGATCATCCGGTGCAACTGTCCCACTGAAGGGGGATCGAGATCTCAGACCTACGGGAAAAGTCCTTAAGGGGGAACCAGAGGGGCAAGAAAACATCCGATAATTCATGCCTATAGCTGATGTTACAAAGAAGCAGATTGCACAGAAGAAGCGCCTCTTCCTCAAGGTCTGTCTCAAGTGCGGCTCAAGGAACCCGCTCGCCGCGACGAGGTGCAGGAAGTGCCACGCATCCGACCTTCGCCTGAAGAACCGCTCCGTCGGTCTGAAGAAGTAGAGTCCAAGAGAGATCGGCGTTGCCCACGGACATTGCCTTCATCCTGGGCGCGGGTGTCCTTCTCGGCGTGGTCCAGGGGATCAGCGAGTGGCTCCCGGTGAGCAGCAAGACGCAGATCCTGATAGTCTCCTCCCTCTTCCTGGGCCTGAGCTTCTCGGAGGGCTACACCCTCGGCCTCTTCCTCGAGATCGGGTCTTTCATAGCGGCCACCATCTACTTCAGGAAGGAGGTAGTGATGGTGCTCAAGTCAATCGTAGGGAAGGGGACCCCGGAAGGAAAGCTCCTGTTCAAGTATCTCCTTGTCCTCACGCTGATAACCGGAGTCATGGGGATCATAATCTACGTCTCCGTATCCACGCTGAACCTGGGCAACGCGATCGGCGTCCCGATGATCATCCTGGGCGCGGTGCTCATCCTGGACGGCCTGCTCATTACGGTCTCGAGGAAGAGGTACGTCCCTCGCCTGACACTCCAGACGATGACACTCAAGGACCTGATCGTGATCGGGTTCGCCCAGGGGCTCGCCGCCTTCCCGGGAGTTAGCCGCTCGGGCTCGACCGTCTCCGCGATGCTCCTTCTCGGGACCGACGGTAAGACCGCCTTCAGGCTGTCATTCCTCGCCCTCATCCCTGCATCGATAGGCGCCACGCTGGTGACGCTCCTGTTCTCGCGCCATGAGATACAGAGCAGCATAACTCTCCTCTCCCCCGCCACCCTGGTGGTGGCCGTCGCGGTCACCGTGGTCGTGGGCATTGCGACGATAACATGGCTCCTCCGCGTCGCTGCAAGCGAGAGGATAACCACCCTCGTATTCACGCTGGGAGTGCTCGCCATAATCGGCGGGACGCTGGGGATACTCTTCGGCGGGGCGGCGGGCGCCGGCACAGGTTCGTGAGCTCCGAGCCTCTCCTTCGAGAAAGCAACATACATACAGACGGCAATTGTTAAATCGGCTTTGCCAGGCCTCTGGGCAGGGGCCGTTCGTCTAGCCTGGTTTGGACGTCAGAGCGATCCGTCAAGCTCTCACACGGCGAAGGTCCCCGGTTCGAATCCGGGACGGCCCACTACTATCTCCATCTCAAAACACGTGGTAGCTTCTGATCTCCGAAAACCTCTCATCCCTCGCTGTGTACGTTCCCTTTGGTTACAGCGCTCCACGGATCGTGGATATGACAATCAGCCGATCATGCAGTCGAGCTCGTCACGTATTCTCTTACGTCGGTGAAATATTTCCAGGTCGCAAGCGCAAAGCAAGTCGGTACCTGACAGATCAAAGCGTCATCGGTCATGGGTACTTTGGTCGGAATGTTTCTTCCGTGTTCCTCACAAAGATAAACTATAACTTTCATTTGTTTTCTATACCTCTCGTCGGCAGTTGGTTATATCATTAACTGCAGTAATTCCGTCTGATTTTTGAAGAAGAATACCCAATTCAGATATGCCACTTGCTACGAAGTTTGCGAGCAGATTCTTGGAAAGATGGACTAGGCTTCTCGGCTACTACCTGTCTGTCCGGCATCGGAAATAGTGTAGCTGAGATCCGGGAAGGCGCTGCGGAACGCCATGATGAACTCCTTGGCGCCCGCCAGCCCAGGCGACATACCGGGCGGTACGCTATTATCAATGGCATCACTCCCGATCCCCTCTTCCAATGCGGCGGTATTCCCCTTGCCGAAACCCTCCAAAATAAGGCGGCGCTCGAGGGCCTTGACCTTTTCCGTGGACACGTTCGATGAAGCTTCTCCTCGCTTTTCCATATTTTTTCTGAATAGAGGGAGAATCTACATAAACATTTCCTGCCTCAGCCCGTGATATCACCCGTTAGGCCGAGATCCTTCTTGAGCCTGAGCATCTGCTGGTTTGCTATCTCCCTCGCTCTTTGGCGTTAGCTCCCTCTGGATCCTGAGCGCCTCCTGGATGACTATCGTCTTTATCGGCTCCTCATGGACCGAGTAGGCCCTGACTATCACCACGACCTGGTAGGTTAGAATGCCGATCTCGATGAGCTCGACGTTCGATTTTTCCTCATCCAGCCCGTCGTGTTTTTTCAGGGCCTCCAGCATCCTGGACCTGAACTCGGAGAACTCGATCCCCTTGTCCAGGTCGATCCTGACCCTGACCCTCTTGGTGAATATCTTGTCGTGGCTGATTATCAGCGACTGGTTCATCACGGAGTTCGGAAAGACCGATGGTGACCCGTCGTCAAGCAGGACGCGCGTGAAGAATATCCCGATGTCGTTGATGGTCCCGGTGAATCCGTTTATCGAGTTCTCACGGGGATAGCTGCCCGCCAGCAACCCGTACGAGGAGTTCACTATCGTGACCCTGTCTCCTATCTCGAAGGGTCTCGAGATGAAGATGGAGATCCCGGCGAAGATGTTGCCGAGGACCTGCTGGGCGGCGAGGCCCAGGACGATGCCCAGGAATCCTGCTCCGATCAGGAGCGAGCTCAGGTTTACCCCCAGCACCGTGAAGATCGCGCTGATCACAAAGATCGCCCCGACGATCTGGACCACGTTCTTGACTCCGTGAGTGCGCGTGACCCCTATGGTCGGCTCGAGTGCCCTCTCGATGATGATCGTCGCCAGCCTGATGACCAGGTAGCCGTCGATGACTATGACCACAGCATAGAGCGGCGCTACGTCGATCGCAGGTACAAGGTGCCTGTAGAACAAGTAGGAGGCCAGGAGGCCTATCGCCAGCGTCGTGGCCACAATGAGAAGCAGCTCCAGTGTCCTCCGCTTGGGCCGTGGGCGCGGCGTCGCCTCCCTGCCGTTCGTACCATGCGTCGACTGGATTGCCACGTCGCTCCAGATACCTCGTTGGAACCCTAATATGACTGATTGTAGGGCGTTGACCTTCCTAAGGCCCGTCGGGCAGCTGGCCCGCATGGTTCAATCGTATTGGAAAACACGAATGGTTCAGGAGCGGGTTCGTTCCACACCGCCTGTCCCCGGTCCCATCGACATGCGGTGCCTTCTAGACGGGAGTCCTGTTCAGGAACTTACCGTTCTCCGATATCCTGTACCTGAATCCGCCCACCGACAACGCTTCCCCCTGTTTCAGCTTGTCGATGACGTCCTTCACCGGCTCCAGCTCCTTCGTCAGGTTCCCGTTGCGGTCGTTGACGAACGTCCACTGGCCTACCTTTCCTGCTCCAAAGTCCTTCCACGGGAGAGCGGCGAGCCGTTCCTGCTGGGCCGCGGACAGCTTTCCTACGCTCCCGACCTCCATACTTCCCTGATGCTTCCGTCCCTCCACAGAGTTCATCTTGGCGCTCAGCAGGTCTTCCTTCCGCCGTTGCAGGTAGTCCAGCATGAGGTCCAGTTCCTCGATCTTGGCCTCGATCTCCTTCTCCTCGTTCCACACCTTGTTCTGGCTGGTGTTCTTCGCCATTTCCATGATTTTTCAGACGAGAGCAGATACACTACAACTTATTTAT
>JAPCJS010000129.1 GCA_027886825.1 Nitrososphaerota archaeon | reverse complement strand
TTCGGCTGGCGTAGGCGCGTGGACCCAGACGACGAGCTACCCGGTGGGCTTATACGCTATTCCGCAGAGCTGCGTAGCCGACTCTGGATACGTATACTGTGTTGGTGGCGAAACTACTGGTGGTTTCACCAACGCGACCTACTACGCTTCGCTCTCTTCGAGCGGTGTAGGTGTTTGGATGCCCACTACGAGCTACCCGGCGACCATATTTGGGCAGAGCTGCGTAGCCAGCTCTGGATATGTATACTGTACCACCGGTGGTGGGACCAGTCTTGGCGATACTGCTGCGACCTATTATGCATCCCTCTCTTCAAGCGGCATAGGTACGTGGATACCGACGACGAGTTATCCCCTGTCCCAGGAAGTCATGAGCTGCGTAACCGACTCTGTATACATATCCTGCATAACCACCTCCGGATTCCCGGTATACTATGCCCGGATCTCTTCGAGCGGCGTGGGCGCGTGGACACCGGCCACATACTATCCGCTTGCAGTGGATGCGCAGAGCTGCGTAGCCAGCTCTGGATACGTATGCTGCATCGGCGGGCAGGGTGGGAGGGCCAACGCCGTCTACTACGCGTCCATCGTCCCTCCACCAATACCCCATCCTACCGTTCCAGAGTTCAATCTCCCTACCGTGCTGGTGGCTTCGATCTCTATGATAGCGCTCGCTCTGCTTCGTATGAGGTCAGCTAAGCTCCGTCCCCAACCAGTTTCCTGAGACGATCGATGTTTCGACTTATATGGGCCTGATCGCGGTTCAGACTATCGGACCATATCAGCAAAATTCTAGACTGGCTCCAAAATTCAGGTACGCTTCCGCTCGTTCCTGAGCGCGGGAAATCGAAACCGTATTAAGCGATGACATCGTCGTGGAGTACATGCAGCATCTGAGCTCGAAGACCCCCGCCAAGTGTGCGGTCTGCGGCAAGGAAGAGGGCACGCCGGGAAGCTTCCCGCTCGTGATCGGGGTAGGCAGGGTCTGCATGAGCTGCGGGATGGAGAAGGTGAGGTGCGACGTCTGCGGCGAGGAGGTCAAGAGGCTAACGTCCTCGCGCTTCCAGGGCAAGACGCTCTGCCTGAAGGACCACATGAAGGAGATCGAGAAGTACAGGCAGCACATAATCAGGAACTATGACGAGGAGAAGGACACGGTACAGGGCATCTTCCAGAAGGCGGTCGACGAGCAGCCCGAGGGCTATACGCTCCTAGCGTTAAGAAGGGCCAGGAACAGCACGCACGCCTGGGAAGCCGAGTATGAAAAGTCCGAGATCTTCCAGACGAAGTGCAGCTGAATGTCGAACGAAGAAACAAGGATAATCGAGCGTCTCGTACAGGAGATAGAGAACCTCAAGCTCGGTCTCGACCCTCCCGTCCTTGCGGGGTGGTACGCGCGCATAGAGAGGGAGGCCAGGGCCAAGGCCCCTGAGCACCTCAGAGAAAGCATACAGGTCATCCAGAACGAGATACTCCCGATGAAGTTCGAGTTTAGGACCTCGAAGAGGGCGGTCAGGTATGTGATCGAGGCGATCGACAGGAACCTCGCGGCCATGCCCATGGCCACGAGGCTGTACTTCCAGAAGCTCTCCGAGCTCATCCAGGCAGAGATGAACCGGTAGGGTCTTCTGGGATCGAGGACCGGCCTGCCGGGCACGACCTGCCGGTGATCCGCAATCGGTGATGCGCTAGAACCATCCGGCGCGCCTGAAGTACCAGACCATGATCACGGCTGGGATCAGCATCAGGATGAATATGACGAGCAATGATGAATAGGGGCCAGCGAACTCGAGCGGCCCCGTGACCAGCCCACCCGGAAGAGGGATGTTCATGCCGTAGATGGAGCTCAGAAGGGTCGCGGGGATCGTGAGGGTGAAGAGAATCGTAAGGATGGAGAGCACGTCGTTGGTCCTGTTGCTGGACGTGACAAAGTCCGTATCCTTGTAGATCTCCACCATCTCCTTCATCTCGTCCACAGTCCCCGAGATGTTGTTGATCTTGTGATTGATGTCGCTGAAGTAGATCGAGAGGTTCTCGTCGGAGAACTTTTGTGCTTTCGCGAGGTCGGGCACGTAAAGCCTCAGCGGCACGACGATCCGTCTCAGGCGGGCTATCTGCCGGCGCGCCTGGTTTATGGGCGTGGAGAACGATTTCTTCTCCTCGAAGACGACCGCCTCGAGGTCGTCGAGAGAGCCCTGGACGTCTTCGAGGATCGAGAAGATGCAGTCGATCATCCTGTCTAGTATCTGGTAGGCCAGGTACGGCGAGGACCTCATGATCTCTGCGCGTTTCTTTTCGTCAACAGAGACTGAGCGGAAAAGGTCGGAGATCACCTTGATGCTGCCGGGATGGAGCGTCACGAGGTAGTCCTTTCCCAGGAACATCGCTATCCGGTTTGAGGTTATTATCCCGGCGCCCTCTTCCGGAAAGTGCAGCAGGATGAAGACGTGTTCGCCGTGGTCCTCCACCTTGGTGACCTTCCCAGACATGCAGTCCTCCAGGTCCAGGGGGTGGAACCCATAGTCGCGCTGCAGTATCTCCATGTCGACGGATGTCGGGTCGGCTATGTCCACCCACTTCAGCCTGCCGTCAACGACCGATTGAAATTTCTCCCCTACCGTTCTGGAGGCCGGAGGCGGGACGGGATTCGCCATGTATCGATGGGCTCGAGCTTGGTATAATTGGCTTCTGCGTGAAGGTTCTGATAGGCTGGGTAGATGCCTATGGACAGCAGTCGGACTAACGGAGAGGTCTCGAGCCGCCCGGGAGATAAGCGAACGCCAGTCCGGTCGCCGCCCAATAGGGAAAGATGCCTTATGTCCAGCCAGCCAACCAACTGCCGAAGTGTCTAGAATCAGAGATACGTAAAGTATGGATTTCTTATGTAGAATAACATTACTTCAAATATCACCCCAGTTAGTGCACCCGCAAATGCGCTGCCGTCGGTCTGAATGGAGACAATCTTGAATGACTAGTTTGAGATGGTCGGAGACAGATGACAGCACGGAGTGGGATGGGTTTGTGCATGAGAGTGGCGGTTCCATATTTCATACCTGGTCTTGGAGGCGCGTTCTGGAGAGCACAGGCCATAGACCGCTCTACCTGGCCTGTCGAGACGGCAAGGGAAGAATCGTGGCAGTCTGTCCTTTCTTCTATCGAAAGACTGGCAGGCGATTGCAATACCTCGAATCCCTTCCATCGAGCCCAATAGGAGGTCCAGTGATGGACGGCCAGCCAGGAGACATCCCCGAGATAATCGGCTCGATGTCAAAATCGGTGACCCCATCGATTCGCAATCCTGTGGTCTCTCTTCAGTTTAGGGTTCACCAGCAGGCGATGATCCAGCCTTTGCTCGGCGCGGGGATGCGTCACGATGTGAGGCAGGGGCTCTCCATACTTAGCCTGGTCTCGAAACCTCGAGAGTACATCTGGAACAACGAGTTCGGGAAACACGACCGGCAGGCTGTCAAGTACTATGACGATCGTGGTGCATCGTTCACATTTGCCCAGAGCGAGAGCGACTTTATCGAATACCAGGCCCTCCATCACGAAACGATGAGCCGCGCAGGCGAACGTCCGAGACCTCGCGAGTTCTTTTCACGCATGCAGTCGAACCTGGGCGAAAAATTCAAGGTCGGATTGATCACCTTCGAGGGTAAGCTGATCGCCGGCTTTGCGATGATATGTGATCCCAGGACCTCGACGGTGTATCTGGGACTTAATATCGGTTACACCAGAGTGAGAAACATCCACTCATCGATGTTGTATTTGAATTGGAAGATAGTCAACTGGGCTTCAGAGAATGATTTCAGGGTAATCAACTTTGGCATCACCGAGTCGGACCATAACGACCCGAATCACAAGATGAAAGAGAAATTCGGCTCGGAGTTTGTTCCGGTCTATCGGTTTATCTTGCCCACTTCACGCATTACCTACTCGGTGGGAAAGACGATCGATCGAAAGATCGGGAGCCTGAGAAAATCGCTCTCCCCGAGCGAAAAAAATCAGCTTCGTCCCTCTGATAAGAAGTAATGGCGGGTTAGTCGGAGATCTCAAGGCTAGGGATCGCCGGCTTTCTGACAAAGAAAGGGTATGTGATGTGGACCATCCTGAGGGTACAGAACCTGGGGCTTGCCCACCGCGCCGGAGCCCGACCTTCGGAGCGCGACGACGCTCGCTGAGCTGAATGGCTCATCACGAGCGCAGTAGGTCCGGTCTGGACGAGTCTCGTCGAACCGTGTCGCCTCAGTCGGGGGACGCCACTCGTCCGACGCCTCGGAAGGCGAATCCTGCCCTCTTGGCGTCCGCTGGTTCGAACACACCTCTGCCGTCCACGATGGCCGCCCTGTCCGCCGTCATCTTGGCTAGCGAGGAGAGGTCGATCTTCTTGAACTCGCTGTGCGCCGTGCCGATTATCACGCAGTTGGCGCCCCTGACGGCGTCTTCGACGCTCTTGTGCACGACGAGGCCCATGACCTTGTCCCCCACGAACATCGGGTCGTATACCTCGACTATCGCGTGCATCTCACGGAGCCTGTCGATGATGTGCTCGATGGGAGTCAGCTGTATGTCCTTGACCTCTGGCTTGTAGGCTATCCCGAGGACGGCGATCCTGGCGCCGCTGACCGTCTTGCCGATCTCGTTGAGCGCCTCCGAGGTGAGCTCGACCATGTGGTCAGGCATCCTGTCGTTTACCTCTCTGGCCAGCCGGATCAGGTAAGGTATGTTCCCGACCTTGAGCCCCTCCATGATCAGGTAGTACGAGTTGCTAGGCAGGCACGGGCCGCCCACCCCCGCTCCCGGATAGTGCGGTACGAAGTTGTATTTCGTGGCGCACGCGTTTATCACCTCCACTGTGTCTATCCCGAACTTCTCGTAGAGGAGCGCGAACTCGTTCGCGAGCGCTATGTTGACGTCCCTGAAGAGGTTCTCAGTGAGCTTGACGGCGTTCGCGGTCTTGGGGCTGCTGACCTTGACTACCTCTACACCCAGGCCTTCGCGGTAGAGGGTGGCCACGAGGTCGCCGGCGTGGGCGTCGCTGCACCCCATGATCCTCGGAACGGAGTGCATGTTCTTCATTATGGTCCCGGGGTCGGACCGCTCGGGGCAGCTGGCCAGCCCAAAGTCGACACCCACCTTCATGCCCGACTCCGACTCGAGGATGGGTCCCACCGTGTTCTCGACAACGCCCGGCCCCACCGTGCTCTCGACTATCACGATGCTCCCCCTCCCCAGCGACTTTCCGACGGTGTGAGCGACCGCCTTGATGGCCGTGTAGTCCGGTGACTTGGTCTGGTCCACCGGCGTCGGGACACAGATGATGATGAAATCCGAGTCTGGCAGCACCGTCTCCGGCTTCAGTGTCGCGCTCAGCCTGCCCTCCTTCACGTTCCTCTTGATGACCGGTGCCAGCCCCGGCTCGTCTGTGAGCCGTGACTCTCCTGCGTTGGTCTGGTTCACGACCCGCGCATCCACGTCGATCCCCGTGACCCGCGCTCCGGCCTCCGCGAAGACCGCGGCGGTCGGGAGGCCGATCCTGCCTAGGCCCAAGATGCTGACCCTGAGCTCGTGCTTCCTCAGGAGGTCGCCTATCTCTCCAGTGGAGAGACTCAGGGCCGAGTGACCTCTCTTGATTTCCCCTTGGCTGGTCTTCATTCTAATATTTCACCGTGATCGTCCGTCTCTTACTCAGATATCCTGCCGCGAGCGCCGACGACAGAGCCAGCGCGATCAATACCAGTTGATAGTTACCCAGAGAATAGTAGTTGAACGAGACAGGCGAGAACGGTGGGAAGAGGCCTGTATCCACCGCTAGGTGAGCGAAGAACCCTGACATGACTGCGAACGATAGGTCTAGACGCCTTATTACAGTTGCGACGAGGACGAACGCGACCGCTATGAAGATGAGGGAGTGGGTCGGGCGTATCGGCTGGTCTATCCCGAGCGCAGAGGGGAGGTGGTCCAGGTCTGTCAGCACCACGACGCTCAGGATTAGGAGGACGAGTCCAAGGTCGAGCCGTCTGAAGGCGAGCCCCGAGAGGAGGCCGAGCGCGACCCCGCCCAGCGCGAGCAAGAAGAGGTGAGAGGGGATCGTATCCACGCTCCTGAAGACGCCCACCAGGCTCCCCGGGGGCCGGGTGTACAGTGAGATCAGGGTGACGAGCAGCTCTAGGGAGCCGTACAGGACGACCGCCAGTAGGACGGGACGGAGTTCTGATCTATTTTTCATTCTTACCTCGGCCTGGCTGGTCCGCAACGCCATGTCCCACGCCACGGTAGACCAGTCCAACCGACCGCGCTTCCACTGGATCGAGTATGTGACGTGCGTCGATCACGACCTTGAGTCCCGGTCCCGCCTTCTTCATCGACGCGCCGGTCAGAACCCTGTACTCGAGATGATCGGTCAGGAGTAGCGCCGCGGCGGCCCCCCTGAGAGCTTCCTGCACAGTCTTTGCGCGGTCGACCTTGAAGTCCCGCAGCCGCGGGTCGTCGCCCTTTACCAGTGGGTCGTGCACCACGACGTCCGCCCCCTCGTCCAGGAGCTGCCTGATGACGGACAGGCTGGGCGACTCTCTTGTGTCCGAGGTGTTCCCCTTGAACGCTATGCCCATGACCGCTATCCTCGAGCCCGCGACACTCAGTCCCGCCTCCTTGAACCCGTCAAGGACGAGCTTACAGACGTGCGAGGGCATCAGGTCGTTTATCTCCCGCGCGAGCGGCAGGAGCCTGGGTATGAACCCCTTCTCCGAGGCGGGCTGGGTGAGGTAGAAGCTGTCTTTCGTGAGACAGTACCCGCCCACGCCAGGGCCCGGAGTGAGGATGTTCGTCTTCGGGTCTGCGCGGGTAGCCTCGATGACCTTCATGACGTCCACCCCCACGGCCTCGCAGGCGAGCGCCAGCTCGTTGGCGAGGGCTATGTTGACGTCACGGTAGATGTTGAGGAAGAGCTTGGCAGTCTCGGTGATTATGGGCCCATCGAAGAGGTAGACGGGCGTCTTGAAGACCTCGAAGAGGGCCGCGGCGGCCCGGGCGCTCCTCTTGTCCACGGCTCCTATCATCTTCGAGAGCGTCTTCAGCTCGAAGAGCGCCAGACCCTCTATCGTGGTCTCC
>JAPCJS010000152.1 GCA_027886825.1 Nitrososphaerota archaeon | reverse complement strand
CCTCGAGGCGGAGGGCCTTGGGAGGTACTTCTTCCACAGGACTGGGCACGGCCTCGGGCTCGAGATCCACGAGGAACCCTACATCGGCTCGCGGGGCAAGAAGAGGCTCAAGGCGGGTATGGTCTTCACCGTGGAGCCTGGCGTGTACCTGGCAGGGAGATACGGGATCAGGATCGAGGACAACGTCATCGTCACCCCCGGGGGATGCGAAGTCACCACGAGGTCGGTCCCGAAAGAGTTCGGATGGTGGAACCGATGAAGAACAAAGATGTCGCAGAGCTGCTGGAGAAGCTCTCCCTGCTCTCGGAGGCGAGCGGCGAGGACAGGTTCAAGGCGATAGCGTACAGGAGACCGGCTAACAGCATAAAGAACCTTAGCGAGGACATCGACGAGATCCGCAAGCGCGGCGAGCTCACCCAGATACAGTATGTGGGTGAGGGGATCGCGAAGAAGATCGACGAGTACCTCAGGACCGGGAAGCTCGAGTTCCTGGACAGGCTGGAGAAGAAGGTTCCTGAGGGTACGGTCGAACTCATGGAGGTCTCGGGGATCGGACCCCGGACCGCGTACAAACTATCGAAGGAGTACGGCGTGAAGAGCATCGCCCAGCTCAGGGCAGACCTTGGTGCAGGCAAGCTGACCGACGCGCTCGGCGAGACGATGGCGAAGAGGCTCCTCGAGTCGGTCGAGAAGATGAAGACTGGACAGTCGCGGATGCTGCTGGTCGAGGCGATCTACCTCTCGCGGGACCTCGTGGGGTACTTCACGAGCCACGGGCTCAAGGTAGATGTGGCTGGTAGCCTGAGGAGGGGCAGGAGCACGATCGGCGATCTCGACATCCTCTGCACGGACAAGGAGGGTGCGGAACTGCTTGTGGGCTTTCCCGGCGTGGACCGGGTGATCGAGAAGGGCCCGACGAGGACGAGCGTCTTCCTGAAGAACGGTGTCCAGGTCGATGTCAGGGTCCTGGGGAAGGAGGAGTACGGGGCCGCTCTTCTCTATTTCACCGGCTCGAAGGAGCACAACATCGTGCTGCGCAACCTCTCCATCGAGAAGGGCTGGAAGCTGAATGAGTACGAGCTCTCCGATGTGAAGACCGGGAAGAGGATCGCAGGCAAGACCGAGACGGAGATCTACCAGAAGCTCGGGCTTGCCTACATCCCACCCGAGCTCAGGGAGGACAGAGGCGAGATCGAGGCCGCGAGGGAGGGGAGGCTCCCGGACCTCATCGATGTCGGAGACCTGCGGGGGGACCTTCAGATGCACAGCACGTGGAGCGACGGCGCGGACGAGCTCGAGCGGATGGCAAGGGCAGCGAAGGAGAGGGGGTACGAGTACATAGCGATCACGGACCACTCCTTCTCGGTCGGGATAGCGAACGGCCTCTCGGAGGAGCGGTTCAAGAATCAGTGGAAGGCTATAGACGAGCTGAACGACGAGCTGAAGCCCTTCAGGATACTCAAGGCCGTGGAGGCGGAGGTACGGTCGGACGGCAACCTGGACTATGACCGATCGTTCTTCGAGAACTTTGATTTTGTCGGCGCTTCGATCCACCAGGCTTACAGGCAGAGCCCGGAGAAGCTGACGGCCAGGGCGGTCAAGGCGCTCTCACACCCCTCGGTCGACGTCCTCTTTCATCCCACCAACAGGCTGATCGGCAAGAGGGACGGCAACCCAATAGACCTACCCAAGGTGATCGCGACCGCAAGGGAGAACGGGAAGATGCTCGAGATCGACGGTTCGCCGATGAGGCTCGACCTGGATGAGGTCTGGGCAAGGAAAGCGATGGAGGAGGGTGTGACCCTTCTGATCGACTCAGACGCACACAGCACCGGGGAGCTCGAGAACGTCGAGTACGGCACGATCGTTGGCAGGAGAGCATGGCTGGAGAAGAAGGACGTGGCGAACACGATGCCGCTCAGGGGTCTGCTCAAGAAGCTGAGTTAAGCCAACGCAAGACCAGCAATCGAGACCTTCGAAACTCTTCATCCTAGGCAGCCGAAGAAATTATGGGTCCCTGACAGGCTCATCGGTTCGTGAATACTACGGGCTACGCGCCAGAGGCTCCTCGCAGCGGCATCGCTTGACAGCCCCCAATCGACGGGAGACAAGTGATCGTCCTAGTACCGACCTTCTAGTCATTGTTGATTCTGTAACCGTGAGGCTCAATTCTTAATTAAACGCCAATCGCGAGGACAAACTCGCGGGGGTAGCTAAGCACGGTTAACAGCGAGGGACTTAAGCGCGCGACAGATCCGGTTGCTCTTAGAAATCCCTTCCCCTAGGGGTTCGTGGGTTCGAATCCCACCCCCCGCACATTCCAGCATTCCATAGGCAAACCAGATTCTTGAGAAGACCAGATGTGAGCTCAATCTTATCCGAGCATCGGACTCCAATCATGCTCGGAATCTCCTTCAGGACCGCCTCATTCCCAGCCTCGACCTATCGCCCGGAATGCGCAGGCAGGGCTGCCTCAGTCGGGTAAGTCGCCAAGGTCCCGGGTCCGACTTCTTCAGACCAACCTACGGGTCTTCATCCCGTCACCTTAGGAAGTAATCGAGTTTGACCTCTTCGCACGCTCGTTCTACCTCCCTCGCCTCGTCTGCGCTCATCTTCCACCCCACCGAGTGTGCGTTCTGATCGGCCTGCGTTGCATTCCTTGCGCCTGGGATGGGGACCACTATCGGGTTCCTTGCCAGCCAGTTGAGCGCAACCTGGGAGACCGTCTTTCCGTGATCGTTTGCGATCTTCTTCAGGACCTTGACCAGGCGGTTTGCCGCAAGGAGGTTGTGCTTGGAGAACAGTGGGTTGTTGGCTCGCGCGGGTTCACTGGGCAACTTCCGGGGTCCGTACTTCCCGGTTAGGGCGCCTTGTCCGAGCGGGCTCCAAGCCAGGACGGTTATTCCGTTCTTCTTGCAATAGGGCAGGACCTCTTCCTCGACCTGCCTCTCGAGGAGGTTGTATCTAATCTGATTAGACACGATATCGGCTTTCGAGAGACAGGAGCGGGCTTCCTCAAGGTCCCGGACGGCAAAATTGCTCACGCCGATCGCCCTTATCTTTCCCTCGGTGTACAGCTTCTCCATCGCCTTCATGGTATGTTTGAGTGGAATCTGTTCCCAGGGGTCCGGCCAATGAATCTGATATAGGTCGATCTGCTTGATGCCCAATCTCGTCAGGCTGGCGCGACACGCTTTTTGTAGTTCCTCGTATCTCAGATGCGAGCTGAAGACCTTGGTGGCGACCATGACCTTCTCCCGCCCCACCTTCGCAATTGCACGTCCGAGGACAATCTCGCTGTGGCCCTTGCCATAACCCTCTGCAGTATCGAACAGATTTACGCCCAATTCACAGGACTTTTCAACTGCCTGCACCACCTCTTCATCGCTCGCGCCCCATTCTGAACTTGCCTGCCACACGCCGATTCCGATCTCTGAGACTTCAAGGCCGCTGTTTCCCAAGGGGATCTTGTGCATCACTGGCACTTGGTGCCCGCCGTGCTTAATAGCGTTACTTCGGCAGTTGAATGACATCACACCTCTAGCTGGAAATCCGATTTCCAGACAACGGAACGAGCAGTCACTGGGATGCACCCTTGCTGTGTTTAATTAATCGGCTCTCGAGCCTTTGTTCATGGCGAAGATTGGGATAGGCATGATCGGGCTCGGCGGAGCCGGCGGATGGGGACACTTTCCAGGTTACACCGACATTCCGGAGGAGGCCAAGATAGTTGCCTTGTGCGATAATGTTCCTGCAAGGACAGAGGCCAAGGCGCGCATGACAGGCGCGAAGGCCTACACAGAGTATGAGAAGCTGCTCGCCGATCCGGACGTCGAGGCCGTCGACATCACCCTCCCTCACTATCTGCACGCCAGAGTCGCTCTGGCAGCCATCGAGGCAGGCAAGCACGTCATAGTCGAGAAGCCGTTCACGATAACGGTCGAAGAGGCGGATTCGGTCATCTCGGCCGCCAAGCGGAAAGGCGTCAAGCTCATGGTCGCCGAGAACACTCGTTTCGTCGAGGCGTACGAAGTCGCCCGCAAGATGCTGGACCAAGACCTGATCGGGAGGATCTGCTATGCCGAGGCTTACATCGGCGGCAGCGAAATCCCGAGGCTTCGGGATCCAAATTCATGGAACGGGAAGGTCTCGCTCGCGGGCGGCGGCGTCGTCATGGACTCGGCCGTGCACTCGTTCTATCTCCTGAGGTGGATGGTCGGAAAGATGAAGACGGTCAGCGCGTTCACGACCAAATTCATGGACGAACTTCCGATAGACACAGAGACCAACGCCGTGGCCATATTCAAGTTTGAGAACGGGGCACTCGGTCACGTCGCTAACTCGGAGACGACGGAGCACCCCTGGACGGAGCAGATGCAGCTGATCGGTGTGAACGGTTCTCTGGTCGTCGACATGCTAGCAGAACGGCCATTGCAACTCTACTCGACCAAACGCAAGTCCAGCAACGTGACCATGGGATGGAGCCCGTACGGCAGTTCATCATGGGAAGAACCATTCATCTACCATTCCGGTCTCGAGTGGAAGAGCAGGTCGATGAAGAAGGAGGTCCAGCACTTTGTACGGTGCATCGCCCAAGATACGCAGCCGCTCGTTTCGGGAGAAGACGGAAGGGAAGACGTGCGAGTGGCGGTCAAGACCTACGAATCGGTCAAGACAGGGCGACCGGTCGATATCTACTGAGCTTAGGATTCTCAGGAGCTATTGGCATAGAAGCCCTGAAGGGGAGGGTCTCGCCTCGTATCCCCGCTAGAACACCAGCAGGTTCCATGTGGATCGCCGCTGTGGTAAGAAGGTTGGAATCTTGGCCAAGGACATGAGGTGAACGCACTTGGAGAGTGTCCGGATGATCATATGCCGGTCTTTCTGCAACGTAACGGTGATGATGATCTAGAAGCTCACAGAAGACAGGTTACGTTGGGGGCCCGTTGCGCTTGACCCCAGCGCGCCGCCAACGAATCCGGATCGGCGCAAGCTGCGTTTGCTATGATTCTATCTCTCTTATCTCATGTGGAAGGTGCGAAAGCTGCCGGACCCCGTTTGAGGTCACCACGAATGTGTCTTCCGTTCCTACGTACGTTCCCGGCTTGAGCATGGAATAGAGTTCAATGTTGAACAGGACTCCTTCGGCGAACTTCAGGGTCGAGCCCTTGGATATCCACATCTCCTCCGTCTGTATCCCAATCGTGTGGCCCGCGCTCAGGAACATGGGTGGTAACCCTCGTTCCTTGTGAAGCCGCTCGGCAGTGACGCAGAGGTCGGCGAAAGACATTCCTGGTGAAGCGCTCATTCCCGTCTGGACCACGATCTCTGCCATGGTCGCATTCAGCTTCCTCAGGTCGTCCTCTACCTTCCCGAAATATGCCAGCCGTCTGTTGTCGGATACGTACCCCTCAAGTATCGCGCCTACGTCGAGGACTACAATTTCTCCTGCCTTGGCAGGGAGGTCCATGGGGATCTCAGGGTTGCTGTGGCCGATGGCGATGGTCATATGGTCTATTCCTGTGGCGCCCAGGTCGTAGACGGTCCTGCTCGCGTTCGTGATGAGCTTGAATACCGTGGTATCCCAGGTCATATCCCGCTCCACTATCTCTACCGTCTTCTCCGCAATGTCGAGTGACCTTGAGAGCATGGCTATCTCATCTTCGCTCTTTGTCATCCTCATTGTGTCCATTATTTCGTCGGAGATTATCAGTTCAGCGTCCTTCACTTCTTGCTTGATCTTGCTGGCGATTGAAAGTGGCATCGACGATTCGACTCCTATCCTTGCGCCAGTCGCGAATGTGCTCGCAACGGCCGAATGGAGCAGGTCCTGTGTCTCGCCGCGGCGGAACGTTGTCCGAACGTCTTTCACCCAGAACTCATGCCCTCCCATCACTCCCGTCCAGGTGATCAGGATGGGCGATCCATCTGCGCGGATGACCGAGTAGGACGGAAACTGGTTCGCCAGCCCGAATATCATGGGGTTCCGGAATCCTCTGGTCGCCGGTAGACCGGTGGTGTAGAAT
>JAPCJS010000166.1 GCA_027886825.1 Nitrososphaerota archaeon | reverse complement strand
TCGATGTTCAGGGACTCAGACCACGCCACCCAGAGGATAACCTACCTCGGGATCTTCCTGGGGTTCCTCGTCGGCTTCCTGGTGAACCTGATCTAGGTAAGGCTATGACGTGGTCTGATGAACCGGTCTGTAGGAAGAGTGGTCCGGGATGATTGCCTTGGTAAGCGAATGTAGGGCCTCCCTTGAAAAGTCAAAGCGGACCGACAGGGCGCTCGCATCAAAAAGAAAGGGTCAGACGGACTGGTAAATCTCAACCGTGCCAGGTTCAACTCAGTCGAGTTCGGTCAGACTCATGACCGGGTATCCGAGGTCGATGGAGGAGTCAGCTGCGTACAGATGCGTTTCCGGCTTGACCCCTTGAAATAGCAGGACGCCATTCTCCTTCCAAATCTTAAGATGCCAATTGACCATATCTAGGAGCGCGTCCAATTTCTTGAGGCTTGGCCTTGTCAATGCAATTGTCAGATCCTGCCCGTTCCTGTTTTCTGCGATGCTAGATTCGATTCGGCGCGTGATCTTCGTATCTTGAACCATCGAGAAACTGTTAGCCAGCGTGTCATTGCCGACCCACTGAAAGATAGGTTGACTCCGCGTGGCCTTCTTCATATCATCATACATTTTGCCCATTCTACTCTCATATCCCAATTCGTCCGACGTGGGCGGAACCACGCGCTTATGCTGGACTGGTTCGCCCAGCCTCATCTTATTGTACTCAACTACCCTCAGGTACTGACTGAGACCTTCACCTGTCAGATACGGCAGAAGCGAGTTGCTGATCTTATCTGTTGCTTCCCCGCCGGTGGTGCTGAAGATGACACCCCTTTGCTGGGAGACGAAGTTCATTGCGGTCCCGTCGCTCAGCAATCTCGTTTCTTCAAGCGTAACATTTCTTCCTGCTTCGACCACGACGTATGCCCCTCGTGGAAAGCCCCCTCCGATGATTCGATCGAGGTCTGGGCAGCCACTTGAGAGCCGATCACCAGAATCTGGTATCGGCTGCCATTTCTTTGGTCTGTCTGGAATCGACAAACGGGTCCTGACTGTCTGAAAACCTTTCTTGCCGATGGTATAGAACATGTTCTCACGCCGTATCTTCGTCCCTCTCATCTTTCGAATCTCTATCTCTCTGGGAAAGGTGTGTTTGAGATTGAGTACTCCATCGGAAACAAACTCCTCAGAGGCTGTGCCCAGCTTCACCTCTCCTGAGGGTTGTTCTCCTACCAGCAAGGTGGTGCATTCCATTGTGGAGACTATTTTCCTGAATAATTTGTCCATTGTCTCTCTGGCCTTGTAGGGATTATCCTGAGACTGTGCTATCAACGAAAAAGGATCGATGACGAGCCTCTGCGGCCGGAAGCGGACGAGTGCAGTGACTATCTTGTCAGAGACCATCCTGAGGTCTAGATCGGACGATATGACGAGCTCCATATACTCGAACTTCTTAGTCTCCTCCAGCGATTGGAAATCGAACCCCAGCGTTTTCATATCGCTGTAGAAGATCTCTTTCGTCTCACTGAATGATACATATAAGCCACTTTCATCCTGGTCCTTGACTCCTTTGTAGATGAAAGCAGCAGCGAGAGAAGTCTTGCCTGTTCCCGGATTGCCTGTCACGTAAATTACGCGGTTCCTGGGGAAGCCCCCTCCCAGGACACCGTCAAGGACCGAGTCGCCCGTAGTTGTCCGATTAGTTGGCCAGGTATTCTCTTTCTGCCCGACGAACGTTAGCCGACTCATGAAGAGAGACGGGGGTAATCGAGTAGTTAAGTCTTTAGACAAAGCCTAAAGTTTGGCTTTTATTTACCATGATTTGACTAACCCGGATTTACTTTTTCTCGGGAAGCCACGAGATGACAACGCGTCTTCATTTATCTGCCGGGAACGTTCAGATCGCTGGTTACTTGCCGAGCCTGCGCTTCCGCTTCTGGTAGGTCCTCACGGCCCTGAGCAGGTCGATCTTACGGAACGCGGGCCAGTAGACGTCCATGAAGATCAGCTCGCTGTAGGCCCCCTGCCAGAGAAGGAAACCGCTCATCCTCTCCTCGCCCGAGGTGCGTATGATGAGGTCGGGCTCGGGGTTGGGCAGGTGCGCGGTGTAGAGCCTGCTCTCGATCGTCTCTTCGGTTATCGTAGAGGGGGCGAGGGTCCCCTTCTTCACGTCCTCGGCGATCGATCTCACGACGTCGGTGATCTCGGCCCTCCCGCCGTAAGCTATGGCGATGTTGAGGAAGTGGCCGTCGTACATGGCTGTCTTCTCCTCCACCTCGTGGAGCACGCTCAGCAGGGACTCTGGGAGCAGGTCGAACTTCCCGATCCCTTTGACCCTCACCCTGTACTTGTAGATCCTCTCGTCCTCCAGGAGGTCGGTCAGCCTCTCCTCGATCAGCCGGAAGAGCTCCTGGACCTCCTCGACCGTCCTCAGGAGGTTCTCCGTTGAGAGCACGTAGAGAGTTATCGACTTGATCTTGAGGTCATGGCACCAGTCGAGAAGGTTCTCCACGACGTCGGCCCCGTAGGCGTGGCCCACGTCCATCGAGTACTTCTTGTCCTGAGCCCACCTCCTGTTCCCGTCGAGGATTATCCCGATGTGGCTCGGGATCAGCCCGTCCTCTACCTGCCAGGTCAGCCTGTTCTCGTAGAACTTGTAGGCCCCTGTCACCCGGAGGAAAGTGTCAAGCACTTTTGTCACTCCTTGAGGAGCGGTGTCTTGCTCCGAATGCGACCATAGAGTGCGGTGACGACCGCGAACGTGACCGCGAGGCCAACGAGGACGTACGATATGAGCAGGACCGAGCTGTTCTCCTCGCCCGTGAGGACGATCGCGAACTGGTCCATCGGCAGGTACAGCAGACCCAGGAGGACTATCAGGACGCCGTCCCTCCATACCCTCCTGCTGCCCCTGGCGAGGTGCGCGAGGAGCGCGCCTATCAGGTAGATGGCGAACGCAGCCCAGACGAGCGGGAGCGCGCCCTCCAGGTAGTAGCCCACCATCACCGCGCCGTAGTTCAGGAAAAGGATGGGGTCTGCGATCACCCTCTGCACGATGGCGGGCGGCATGCTCGCGTCGACGTTGTTGAAACCGCTTGAGAGGCCCACGAGGAAAATGAGGGAGCCCGCCACAGCAGAGAAGATCCTGAGATAGCCGTAGGGGCGCTGGTTCAGCATGGCCGCGACGGACCTGTCGACCCCGAAACCTCTGACGAAGAAAGCGGACCCGACTATGAGGAGGATCGCGATGCCCGCCTCGGTCGCGCGACCGAACAGGACGAGCACCCCTGCGAACAGGAAGATCACCCCCGGCACACCGATGACCCACTTTGAGTATCGCTCGTCGAAGACGAGCATCCTGAGGTACCTTCCGAGCACCATGTACGTCTCCTCGACCGTCTTGCTGTGCTTGACCACTATCCGGACCACGGAGGCGATGGGCTTCAACGACTGGACTATCGGCAGTATCTGCTCGTCCTCGGCACCGTCCGTGACGAGCACGACACCGGAGAACTGCCCCCTGCTGAGCAGGTTCTCCACCTCCCTCTTTATCTTCCTGTCTGCGTCGATCCCGCTGTCCGGAACTCCGCAGACTATCGCGACCTCGCACCCGTCTCCCCTCGACTGGAGCCGGTCGTACTCCTTTACTGCCGCAAAGAACGAGTTGGCGTCGGCCTCCTCGGGGTCCGAGATCGCGAGCTGCGTGGCAGCGCTCGTCACAGCCTCCCTTCCGAAGACGGGGGAACGGACTCGGGTCTTACCCTCTAGGTCTCCATCCCTGTCGACCGCGAGTATGAGCAGCCTGTCCCCCTGTGCCGACATTTTCGCATCAAAGACGATGGGGACTCTACTTAAGCGCTACTCCGATTCGGCCCCGTCTCATCGAGGGGCTGACTGGCTAGCTAGCTAGCTTACCCGTCCGCCCCCTCGCCCGACGACCGAGCAACGTACATAAGAGACAACCTGGTTCCTCCCGAAGGCTAGAATGCAAGTCTCACGACCCTGGTTTGGGTCTTGGCCGAAGGGCGTGCCCCGGGAGATGTGGGTCGAGGCACAGCCGCTCTACAGGCTGCTCCAGGACGCGGCGGCCCGTTCTCCCGCAAGGACCTGCCTCGTCTACCACGGGCGCTCGCTCACATATCGCCAGGTCGACGATCTCGCGTCGCGCTTTGCGTCCGGACTCCTCTCTCTCGGCCTGCAGAGGGGTGAGCGCGTCGCGCTGTTCATGCCCAACATGCCACAGTTCGTCGTCTCCTACTTCGGGGCCCTGGAGGCAGGAGGGACTGTCGTCCCGTGCAGTCCGCTCTACAAGGAGAAGGAGCTGGAGTACCAGCTGCGCGACTCGGGGGCGACGTACATCGTCGCCGCCTGTGACACCGTGAAGGGGAACGACCTCTTCGCCAGCGTGGAGAGATGCAGGAGCCGCCTACCTTTGAAGGCGGTGATCGCTGCGAGCGTGACCGACTATCTCCCTGGGCTCAAGAGGCCGCTCGCCGGGTTCAGGGGAGTGAAGAAGGTCCGGAGACGGGACACGGTCAGATTCACCGAACTGGTGAAGAGGAGCCAGCCGATGCGCAAGCCCGCCGCTGAGGTCGACCCCGTCAGGGACGTCGCGGTCCTCCAATACACCGGAGGGACCACCGGCGTCTCGAAGGGCGCGATGCTCTCCCACGCGAACCTCTATCTCAACGCGTTCCAGACCGCAGCGGCCCTGCCGCTTAGAGAGGATGACGTGGCTCTCGCCGCGCTCCCGCTGTTCCACATCTACGGGATGACCGCGGCGATGAACGCTCCGCTCAGCGCTGGCTGCTCCGTGGTCCTACTGCCCAGGTTCGACGTCGAGCCGGTGATGGAGACGATCCAGAAGGAGAGGGTTACCAGCTTCTGCGGCGTCCCGACGATGTACGTCGCAGTCATCAACCATCCACGGGTCTCACAGTTCAACCTCCGCAGCGTCCGTTCGTGCATCTCGGGCGGCGCGGCCCTCCCCGTGGCCGTGAGGAAGCGCTTCATCGAACTCACCGGGTCCGCCCTCGTCGAGGGCTACGGCCTGACCGAGGCGAGCCCCGTGACCCACGTAAACCCGCTGGGCGAGGGAGTGGCCGTGAGGGACGGGTCGATAGGTATACCCATCTCGGGTACCGACGCCGCCATCGTCGACATGGACGACCCCTCGAGGCTCCTGGGGGTCGGAGAGGTGGGGGAGCTCGCCGTGAAGGGGCCGCAGGTGATGCTCGGGTACTGGAACCGCAGGGAGGAGACCGAGATGGTGAAGAAGGCGGACGGCTGGCTGCTCACAGGGGACATGGCCAGGATGGACGCAGAGGGTTTCTTCTTCAT
>JAPCJS010000111.1 GCA_027886825.1 Nitrososphaerota archaeon | reverse complement strand
TTCACCTCCCACGCGTTCATCAGATCATCGAGCGGAGAAGTAGACTCCATCTAGGCCACACGGGGGGAGTTCATGGTCGTATCTGAACCTTCATCCCGTTGCCCCTGGCGACAATCCCGAAGGCCTCGGGCGCATCCACGAGTCCGAAGGTGTTCGAGATTAGCGGCTGCACGTCGATCTTCCCCTCGGCGAGCATCCGGATGGCCGATGGAAACGTGAACCGGTCTATGAAGCTGCCTTTGATCTCCAGCTCCGAGGTCACCAGACGCGTTGAGTCGATCTCTAGTCGCGCCCCGGGAGGAGGGATCCCGAAGATCACGACCCTCCCGCCTCGTCGCACGGCCTCGATCGCCGTCCTACTCGCTGCGGGGCTGCCTGCAGCGTCTATCGCAACGTCAACCCCCCTTCCGGCCGTAAGCTCGTTCACCTCCTCCCTCCAGCGGGGACTCGTGGGGTTGATGATAGAAGACAATCCGAGCTGCCGGGCCAGGACAGCCCTATCCTGGCTCACCTCAAATCCGACGACTTTGGCGGCCCCTTTCCGCTCGAGCACGCGCGCGAAGAGGATCCCGATTGGTCCGAGGCCCACGACACCCACCGTGTCGCCGGGCGCGACCTCTGCCCTCTCCACGCCGTTCAGTACGCAGGCCAGCGGCTCGGAGAACGCGGCGACCTCGAAGGGAAGACCGGAGGGGACGACGTGCACCGTGCTCGAAGGAACGCGGCAGTACTCGGCCATCCCACCGTTCCTGTTCATGCCTGTGGTGACCATGTGGGTGCAGAGGTTCTCCTGCGAGCGCCTGCAGTAGTAGCACGATCCGCACGTCAGGTTCGGGTCGACCACGACCCTGTCCCCCGCATTTAGGTTCTTGACGGCTGGACCGACCTTCGTAACCTCTCCCGAGAACTCGTGACCCAGGATGACCGGAGGCGTCGTCCCCTCGTACTCGCCGTGCAGCATCTTGATGTCGGTGCCGCATATCCCACAAGCCCTGACGCGGACCAGCACGTCGGACGCGTCGACTATGCGGGGGTCGTCGACCTCTGTCACAGCGAGTTCGTCCTTCGAGCGGTAGAATACGCCGAGCATGCGTCTGGACCCACCAAACTCTGGGCTCAGGTCCTCAGCGTTCCGGGCCGGCGAAGTATGGGATGATCTCGTCCCTGTACGCTGCCATGTTCTGGTAGATCAGGTCTGTCGGGGAGATCAGGACGAACGTGTTCACCCCGGCCTTTCGGTACTCCTCTATCCTGCCGATCGCCTGGTCAGGTGTCCCGCTGATAATCACACTGCGCACGGCCTCGAGCGGGATGCGAGACGCCACCGAGTTGATCTTGCTCCAGTCTTCCTCACGGAACCTCGCCCGCAGGACGTCTACCGACTCTTCGGCTAGCCGATCGTAGCCCATCTGTCTTAGGAGGTCCTGCCTGAGTGACATCCCGATGGAGGCCCTCTGCGCGATGCGAGAGATCTCCGCCTCGTCCCTGGTGATGGCCGTGAAGACCTCGACGGCCCTGTCAATCTCTTCGGGGTTCCTTCCCAGCTTAGCCGCCTCGGACGAGATCTGCGCGGAGCCCCTGCCGTACGTCTCCGGCGTCTCGAGCCAGGGGAGCCACCCGTCGCCTGCCTCCGCTATCAGCGCCTTCATCTTCGGCCCATATCCGCCAATGTAAATCGGCGGGTGAGGCGTCTGGACCGGCGAGAGGCCGAGCCACGCGTCATTCAGGCTGAAGATCTCGCCCTGGAGGTTCGCGGGCTGCTCCTTGGTGGCGGACCAGAGTGCCCTGATGACGCCGAGCGCCTCCCTGAGCCGCGCGACAGGTCTCTCCCACTGAACGTCACCGAGCGGTTCGAAGTTGAAGAGCTCCCCCGCCCCGATGCCAAGGACCGCCCTGCCGTGGCTTATCCTGTCGAGTGTGGCGATGAAGTGCGCTGTCGTGGCCGGGTGCCTGCGGACCGTGTCGGTGACGGCTGGCATCATCCTGATCCGGCGGGTAGTGGCCGCGGTGGCGCCGAGGACCGCATGGACGTCCCAGGCGGCCTTTGAGAGGAAGATCTCCGATCTCGGGTGGAACAGGTGGTCGGGCATCGCGACCAGGTCGAACCCCGCCTCGTCGGCGTGTCGCGCCCAGTCGAGCGTGGCGTCCACGTCGGGGTAGGATATCCCCTGGAACCCGAACTTGATTCGTCCCTTTCTCGAGGCCATCTGCATCGCCCCTGATCAGGCCTTCCTGGCGTAGACCTCTGGGTTGGCGACGAACTCCGGCCGCTTGCCGGTCAGGACGTCGTGGACCGCGTGGGAGATGTCTATCCTCACCCTCTTGTGCGACTCCTCGCTATACCACGCTAGGTGCGGTGTGATGACGACGTTGTCCAGTTCCCTGATTGGGTCGTTCGCCGGCAGTGGTTCGAACTCGAAGACGTCGAGCCCGGCTCCAGCGATTGTGCTGGACCTAAGGGCCTCCAGGAGAGCCACCTGGTCTATCACGGGCCCCCTGCTGGTGTTGACTATGAACGCGCTCTTCTTCATCAGGCCGAACTCCCTAGCCCCCAGCATGTGCCGGGTCTTTGGTCCGAGCGGGACATGGACCGAGATGACGTCCGACTCTCTGAGGAGGTCCTCGATCGCCTCCATCCGCTCGACGCCGAGGAGGCCGAACTCGGCACGCGGCACCCACGGATCGAACGAGACGACGCGGAAGCCCAGCGCCCTTGCCCTCGTCGCGACCCTCCTCGCGATGTTGCCGAGCCCCAGGAGCCCGAACGTCAGAGAGGAGTTCGCGTGGATCGGCTCCACCGACTTTTTGATCTCGTGACCGGACTTGCCCTGCCTCATCATCCTGTCTATCTTCACGATCCTCCTCGTGAGGGAGAGTGAGAGCGTGAATGCGTGGTCCGCGACCTCTTCGAGCGCGTAGTCGGGGTCGTTGGTGACCACGACGTTCCTCTCCGTGGCCGCCTTGAGGTCGATGTTGTCGAGCCCGATGCCGTACCTCGCCAGGACCTTTAGGTTGGGCATATTGTCAATGACGTTCTTCGTGACAGGCTCGAGCGAGCCAAGGAGGAGCGCGCTCGCATCGGCGGCGAACGAGAGGAGCCCTTCCTCCGTGGAGATGTCCTTGTCCGTTATCACGACGTCAGCGACGTCCTTGAGGATCTCCCGCTCTATCTCGGGAGGGAAAGCGGGTGAGGTTATCGCAACCTTGAATCGGTTCATCTGATAAGTCGGCCTGCCGCCGATTTTAAGGGTTTACGGGGGCGACGTGACCGCTCGTTTGTGGGGTCGACCGCAAGAGATGGTGCGGGATGGCAATATGAAAAGTAGTTTAGGGTCATGAGAGCGAGGGAGAAACGGAGACTCTTGTGAGTAGTTCAGAAGCAGGCTGTTCGCCGCGTCTGCGGGAGGGTATAGCTGCTCACAGTTTTGGATATCTTGGTGGTTTCAACGGCGGAGGGACGAGCCGCGCCTGCCCAGAACCTATGGACGTGTACCGACTCATGGACCTGGCTTTCACGAGCGGGCTGTCGGGGGTGGAGTTACCAGCGCAGGAGTACCTTCGGGGCATGAGCGAAGGAGAGCTCGCGCGCGTGAGGAGGTATGGGGAGGAGCGGGAGCTCTACTTTGTACTAGACGGCGGCGTCGTTGACGTCCCCGTCGTGAGGGGCCTGATCGATGCGGCGACGGCCCTAGGTGCCCGGACCATCCGAGTCACGGCAAGCTCAATTCTGTGCGGAGATAGGTCCGCCATGGCAGCTGGCTGGTCGCGGTACATCGCGGAGATAGCCGATAGGCTGCGTTCGTTGCGAGGACGAGCCGAGGAGAGGGGCATCAGCATAGCCGTAGAGAACCACCAAGACCTGACCTCCGAAGAGATGGCGGCCCTCTGCGCGGCGGTCGGGAGCGAGAACGTCGGGGTGGCTCTCGACTCTGTGAACTCGCTCGCAGTCGTGGAGGATCCGCTGGAATTTGCGCGCCGTCTCGGCCCCCTCATCAAGCACGTCCATCTTAAGGACTACCGGATCCACAGCACCCCAGAGGGGTACAGGCTCGTCAGGTGCGCGATAGGCGCGGGGGTTCTGGACGTTAGCGGGCTCTTCTCACTGCTGCACGAGAGGGCGCCCGAGGCGACGGTCGCCATCGAGCTGGCCGCGCTCGAAGCCCGGCACGTACGGTTCCTCGAGGACGGATACTGGTCGGGCTATCCCTCTCGCCGGGTCGAACAGGTGCTGCCGGTCCTACGGCTCCGCGAGTCGCGCTCGAGGCCTCCGGGTGAGGATTGGCGCACGCCCTGGGAGGTAGGAGCCAGTCACGATGCCCTTTCCGCATACGAGATGGGACAGTTCCACGAGAGCGTGAGTTTTCTGCGCAAGGTGGACGGAGGGGCGACTCGGTAGAGGACTTCGAGCCGACCCGAGCGGGGGGGTTTGCTACCGTTTATCTCGTCGACGGTTCGGGCCCTGCGCCAGTAATCTCAGAGGATGATGCATCGGACGAACGGCAGGCCGCGGGGAGAACACGCTTGCGGAGGTGTTGAAGGTACAGTTCATCCACTAACAGGGGTAGAGACCTCCGGAGGTAGATCAGCCCAGAAGGGTGCACCTGCGGAGGGGGGACTGCAGCGTCCTTCCCTGTCACTTGCCTGATCTATGGTGACAGGCGATCTCGATCCGAAGGTGGTTCGAATTTTGTCGAAGCAAGGGGACAAATTCTGTTGCGACTATTGCCATAGCGGACGACTTAAGAGAGCGACGATGAATTTGCGGTGGTCGGTTGCCAATCTCCGACTATCTGCGCAGAATCCGCTCCAAAGTCGGTCACGATCTCCTCGTGATGCCTTCAGTGACAATCATCGTGCGCGACGATAAGGGAAGAATCCTTCTAACAAAGAACGCAGACGTCAGCAAGTGGATTCCTCCAGGAGGAGGTGTCGACCCTGACGAATCACCGACCGACGCTGCAGTCCGAGAGATGCGCGAGGAAACTGGATTGCTCGTGGAGCCTACTCGAATCATCGGGGTTTATGGCGGGCAGGAGTTTCGTATTATGTACCCAAACGGCGATGCCGTGTCCTACGTCATGACTGTCTTTGAATGCAAGGTTATCTCAGGCGATATGACCCCTGACCTCGAAGAGTCGCTTGACATCAGATACTTCTCAAAGTCAGAAGTGGACTCACTGCAAACATCGCCTTGGGCAAGGATAGTCCTGCGGGACGCTTTCAATCAATGACAAAAAGCCCAGACAGAATTCTCTCTTATCTGGCTTGGGAGGTCTCGCCAAACTACTCAGTTCAACTATTCATCGATTTCTTAAGCAATACCAACTTTCTATTCTTACTTCTTCCAAATCAATAGATTCTCTAGTCGCTGAAATACGAAAAGAAATAGAGTCGAAGAAGAACTAATTCATGTCAAGACACGCAACAGAATCAGCGGACAATGAATTTATATAGCCAACGAGCTTCTCGGGGCTAAGGCTTGCGTGTCGAGAGCAGATCCGGAATCACCAACGGCGTCGCGTTGGTAATAGTGATTGTCATCGTCGCCCTGCCCGTCTCCGGTTACTACTTCCTCTTCAGCAAGCCGATCACGACGGCTCCAAACCAGCAGAGCTCATCGAGCACGAGCTCGACAGTGTCCCAGGTCTCTTCCGCCGGTCCTGCGCCTGGTTTTGTGACAGGAGGCGTGAGTTGCGGCTTCGGCCTGACCTATGGCTCTCCGGGCGGCGAGGGGTGCTTCGTCACGATGCTGAATAGCGGTAACTCGACGAAGACCGCCGCTGGTACCTGCAACCTGACCTATGGAGGAAACACCTATCCGGGAACCTTCTCCTATGCAGACCCGCTCGGTCCTGGCCAGTCTACAGGCAAGGTGACGTGCGGCGAGTCGCAGGAAGGTCCACCGGCGGGGGCAGGCACGACGGTCAACGGGCTCATCTTCCTTACCAACGGTGAGTACGCCGAGTTCAACGGCACCGCAGTATCGTAGAGTCGATGCGTGCTGGCGAGCCGGATCACTGAGGAACTGCTTCTCGAGCGAAAGTCAGAGGGCAGAGCACCCAGGTCCCAGTCACCGGTGGGGATGACTTGGCGGAGTCTTTCTAGACCGTGTCCGATCTCCACAAGGGCGAGTTCATAGCGACCCTTGATCTTTCGAAGCGAACTCCCTCTCTATGGTCCAAAGGACCATCCTGGCCATATCGACCAATCACGCAGGACGATCTAGCCTTTGATGGCGCCTATGAACTGGGCCTTGAGTATGTACCTCTGGAAGATGACATAGAAGACGAGCATGGGGAGGGAGACGAGGATTATCCCGGCGAAGACGTTGCTCCATGATATGTAGTATGCCCCCTGATAGAGCAGGAGCCCAGGCTGGGCGGTCTTCACTGCGGTTGGCGTGAGGATGATAAGGGTGTACAACAGCTCGTTCCAGAGCGCCGGGAAGTTGACTATGAGGATCACGACGACCACGATCGAGGACATCGGAAGGACGATCCTCCTGAAGATCCCAAGCTCGCCGAGCCCGTCTATTCGTCCCGCCTCCTCGAGATCCCTGGGGAAGGACCTGAAGAACGCGCGCGACAGGACTATGGAGAATGGTATGTTGAAAGCGATGTAAGGTAGGATCAAACCAACAAAGTTGTTGAGGAGTCCCAGGTCCCTCACAAGGAAGACCTCCGGTATGAGGAGAGCTCCTGGAGGAATCGCGATCATTGCAAGCATCAGATAGAAGACAGCCGTATTGAGCCTGCTCTTCTTGGCGATCGCGTAGCCGGTGGGGACGGATATGAGGAGGATTACCGCGAGAGCTCCGAAGACGACTATGGAAGAGTGGATGAGAAATTCTCCGAGGGGTACGTGCAGCTCACCGGTTCCGGTGATGTCTGTGTAGTACGCGCTGAAGTTCAGCGAGGCAGGCACGCCGAACGGGTCCTTGTTTAGCTCGGCGGTCGTCCTCAACGATCCGAAGACGGCCCAAAGAAGGACGTAGAGCTCCGTGGCTCCCCAGATCCCGACGAAGAGGTAGACCGGGAGCCTGGAGACATTGAACCTCTTTCGGCCGGAGTATTGCTGACTCATGCTCTCACTTCTCGAAAGTCCTGAAGAATACCACGGCCACCGGGAAGATCAGCAGGAAGATGATGATCGCTATCGCAGAACCATAGCCGATCCGGAGATTCGAGTACGCACTCTCGAAGAGGTAACTTACCAGGACCTGCGAGGTGTTCCCGGGCCCACCCTTGGTCATCGTGTATATCTGGCTGAACGGCTGGGAGTTCCAGATGTAGGTCAGGGCGAGCATCGTGATTATCACGGGCCGGATTATCGGTACCTTGATCCGCCAGAAGATGTGCCACTGACTGGCCCCGTCTATCACGGCCGCCTCGTACAGAGATGGGCTGATGCTAGCGAAGGCCGCTATGAATATCAACATCGGGAAGGCAGCGTATTGCCAGATGCTGGATGCGAGCACCGAGTACAGAGTAAGGCTGGGGTTGCTCAGGAAGTCTGTCTTGCTCAGGGCCGTCAGACCGACGTCCCTGAAGAAGGCGTCAAGCAAACCTATCTCGGGACTGTAGAGAGCGAGGAAGAGGTAGCTGACGGCGACGGTCGGAAGCAGCACAGAGATGTAGAGGACGATTCTGAAGAACGAGCTCAGCTTCCTGCCCATGATGTCGATCGACCCGGCGAGCATGAGACCAAGGAAGTTGTTCAGGGCCAGGAAGACCACTACCCAGATGATGTTGTTGGTGAAGGCGATGCTCATCACAGGGTCCTGGAACAGCAGCCTGAAATTGGTCAGACCGATCCACACGGGCGCGGTGAAGCCGCTGTAGCTGGTGAAACTCAGGTAGATTACCTCTGAAAGAGGATACAGAATGAAGACGAAAGCGAAAAACAGTGGCGGAATCAAGAAGATCATGGTGGTCTTGAATTGGAAGGGCTCAGAGAACCACGCTCTGAACCGCCCGAGTCTTGACTTCTTCTCCTCGTTCACTTGCGCACTAGTCTCCGTTTTCACTCTCTGGCTTTATGCTAAAAGGTGGCTTAGATCAATCCCCTACGAGAACGCGGTCGCGCCCGCGGGGATTGACTCTCCACAATCTTTCTGCCCTATGACTAGG
>JAPCJS010000042.1 GCA_027886825.1 Nitrososphaerota archaeon | reverse complement strand
TAAGGTCTCCTGCCAACCCGGCAGAGTGTCGGACAAAAATCGATTTGGAATGATAATCTGAGAAATCAGCTCAGTCTCATGTGGAATCTTATCCCCCTGTCTGAACTATTGTCGCTGACAGTATGGCCGGCAGAGTCCAGAGTGAAGTTTCATTCACCTCATATTTTGTCGGCATTCGATGAGATTGGCAGTCGCACCTAGTCACCTTCGCTGACGTCATCTCGGCCATCACGACGTGCAAAATACGCTGACAAGACATTATTAGCCCAAACAATGACAGTCCCAGCTCTTGCCTTCAGGAAGCGGGAAGCTGACTGGGAGGGTTGCCATAGTGACAGGGGCATCGAGGGGGATCGGAAGCGCGATCGCGAGGAAGTTCGCCCAGGAGGGAGCGAAGGTGGTTATCAACTACAACGCTTCATCGAAGCAGGCACAGGAGATCCAACGTGACATAGCTGAGAAGGGAGGCGAATCGATCGTCTTCAAGGGGGACGTATCGAACTCCAGGGAGGTGAAGGCGATGGTCGAGGCGACCATGGCGAGGTTCGGGAGAGTCGATATCCTCGTCAACAACGCGGGCATCATCTTCAGAAAAAAGATTCTAGAGTCAACCGAAGAAGAATGGGACAGGACCATGGACGTGAACCTGAAGAGCGTCTATCTCTGCAGCAAGGCTGTCGCTCCGATCATGATCCAGCAGAAGCGTGGAAAGATAGTCAACATCTCCTCCATCTCTGGCCTCAACGGCCCGCCATCGGCTCTCGAGATTCCGGACTACACCGCCTCCAAGGCAGGGATAATAGGCCTGAGCAGGGCGCTCTCACTGAACCTCGCGCCGCTCATCAACGTCAACGTCGTCTGTCCTGGCGCCACCGAGACGGACATGCTCGGGACGATGAGCGAGGAGAGGAGGCGCGTCAGGATCGCGGAGACGCCTCTCGGGAGGTTTGGGAGACCCGATGAGATCGCCGCGGCGGTCCTCTTCCTCGCCTCGGACGATTCGGACTTCGTAACCGGCGAGACGCTCGTCGTGTCGGGCGGAAGGCCTCAGACCTGATCTTTCATTTTCAACAGCTTAATACAATCGGTAACTTGAGCGAGTCCGATGGGCCGGTAGTTCAGCGGTACGAACACCCGCCTTGCACGCGGGGGGTCGGGGGTTCAATTCCCCCCCGGTCCACCAAATTATTCTTCTGATTACTGGTCCTTCCAGCCCGGCTTGAAGCCCCAGAGCTCGCAAAAATTAGGTGAACATGAAAAAATGAGAAGGCTGAGCCTGGCGAAATCGCCGTACTATCACTACATGGAATGCTGATCCGTTTGAATAGAAATAGAGCGGTTCAACTTGTCAATCAGAATTCAGAATATCGACGATTTGATGGGTGCTTGAACTGCACAACTTACGCAAATCTTGGAAAGATTGGGGATAAGATGAAGAACTTTTCGGAGGACAAGTTTCCCTAATCGGTATCGGGCGCCTGTGACGGCTTTCACTGAGTGAAAGCGTGTTCAACTCACTTAAGACAGCCCATTTTATGAAGCGGATGGCAGGGCGGGTGGAATGCCGTGAGAGGTGCGGTTATTGAAAACAGAGAGGTGACTTGGAACGTTCTTGATATCCCAGTACACGGGACCATTACTGGACCATCGGACAAAGTGGCTCGTTCGGCAGTCATCTTCGTGGCGGGTAGCGGTCCGACGGACAGGAATTGGTGCTCGCCTCTCTTACCCGGAACAAACGGAAGCGCCAAACTTCTGGCTGAAGCACTCGCCGGTCAGGGTTTTCTTACCCTGCGTTACGATAAACTTGGCTCTGGCCCGCACGTCAAGGATAACTTGTCCAAATTTGTCGGCAGACTCAGCATGCAGAGCCACATGGACGAGCTCGCAGGCGCAGTCGAGACCTTGGTCTCCGAGAAGAACGTCAGCAGGGACAGCCTCTTTGTGCTGACAAGCAGCGAAGGCGCCATCCATGCCGTAAACTACCAGCTGCAGGCGAAGACTTACCGCTTCAGAGGACTGGTCCTGACCGGAGCACCCGGAAGAGTGATCGGTGAAGTGGCTCGCAGCCAGATCTTCAACCAGATCAGATCTCTGCCTGACGCAGGGAACCTAATGAAATCCTACGATGAGGCCGTCGCAGAGTTCCTGGCCGATGAACCGATGGTCATGGGTCCGTCTCTTCCCGACGGCATAAGGCGGCTGCTGCGCAGCTTGGAAAATCCATACAACCTACCGTTCGCCCGAGAATTGTGGGCTTACGATCTCCCGGAACACATCTCAGGAGTCAGCGAGCCGATGCTAGTGGTGATCGGCAAGAAGGACATCCAGACCGACTGGAAGATAGACGGAGGGACGCTCGAGAGCGCAACCGCCCAAAAGACCGCGGCGTCGTTCGCCTATCCAGAAAACGCCAATCACGTACTGAAGCACGAAGAGATCCCTTTTGAGAAACTTACAGCCGAATACGTTGGTTCGCACTATAACGCGCCGGATGCAGAGCTTGATGCAGAAGCCGCACACGCCATCTTCAAGTGGCTTGATGAGCGACGCAACGATCAAGCCGCATAAGATGCGTCGTATACTTCGACTTGGACGGGTCTGAATCTCCCCGGTCCACTGCTTACCGCTCGGTTCTTTGTGATGGGCCCATCGGCAGCGACGGGAGGATAAGAAAAAAGGGGTGAAGACGATCTAGACCGTCTTCATCATCTTCGTCATCTGTTCTTCTGTCATGCGCATTCCCGGATGGGCGTCCGCCATGTGCATCATGACGTGCTTCTTGAGATCACCCTCACCCATGGGGGTGATCATAGTCCATCCGCACTCGCACGACATCATCTTGGCCATGGTGGAATAATTCAGTAGCTGGAGTAATAAGTGTTCCTGAAAGCAGGATGCGATAGTCAAGTCCTTTCAGGAATAAGAAGGATGGAACCCGGCGGCCTTCTCGCCGGGATAGCGTTGGACCTACTACTCGACCTTCAGTCTGACGCCAGCGCTTTTTCCCTGCTTCTTGGGGAAGGTGACCTCCAGGATCCCGTTGTTGAAGTTCGACTTGGCCCCTTCGACCATCACCGACTGGGGGAGTTGGAGCTCCTTCCTGTACTTCCGCTCGGCGGTGTCGACCGTGATGGTCAGGGTCCTGTCGTTGACCTGCATCTCGATGTCCTCCTTCTTCGCACCCGGGATCTCGGCTATGATGCGCACCTGCTTGTCGCTCTCGACCACGTCGGTGAGGGGTTCCCTCTGGTCGGTTATCCCCCTGAGCGGGTCCTCGCTCCTCTTCACGTTCCCGAACTCCCTGATGACCGGCTTGCCGTCGGGGCCGATGGTCATCGAGTAGCCGTAGACGATCGGGCCGATCTCCTTCCTGACGCTCCCGTCTGGCGACTTGCGCTCTCTGATCAGGTCCTTTGGTACCTGTTTCTCCATATCTTTGAATTGCATAAAGTCCTTCTCCATCTCCTTCATCATCTCGTCGATGTCCGGGAAGGACCATGGCCCAAATGGCATCATCTTCCTCCACCTGCTTTGCCAATCATCGGCTTCTGACATGTTATCTCGAGAGAGCGAGCGCAGGAAGAAATCTATAAGTTTTTCATGAAAACCTTTTTACGGATGCAGTAAATGAAGATTTTTCGAGGATAGGGGTTTTGTCATTTTACTTGAGGATGGCCGCTCTCTTTTTCGTCCTCACGGGACTGCTGATGCTCGTAGGGTACGCCATCGGCCTCTACTTTGGAGACCCGCTCGCGTTCATGCTGCTCGGGCTGATCTTTGCTGGCGGGGTCAACCTCGGGTCGTACTACTGGAGCGACCAGCTCGTGGTGAGGATGACCGGGGCAAGGCTGATCCAGGAGAGCGACAACCCATCCCTGTACGGGATCGTGAGGAAGGTCGCCAACGAGGCGAACATCCCTATGCCCAAGGTGGGCATCGTCAATAATCCGCAGCCCAACGCGTTCGCCACGGGAAGAGGTCCGAGCAAGGCGGTCGTCGTCGCCACCTCGGGCATCCTCAGCACGCTGACCCCGGGTGAGCTCGAGGCGGTCATAGGCCACGAGATAGGGCACGTGGTCCACAAGGACATCCTGCTCTCCAGCGTAGCGGCCACGATGGCGGGTGTGATCTCGTACATAGGGAACATAGCTCTGTGGTCGATGATGTTCGGCGGCGTCGGAGGCAACAACCGAAACGGAGGGAACCCCCTGCTGCTCATGGCGGCGATAGTGCTCGTCCCCATCGGGGCCTTGTTCGTCCAGCTCGGGATCTCGAGGAGCGTAGAGTACAACGCCGACGAGTATGGCGCCAAGCTCACGCACAACCCGGCGGGTCTGGCGTCCGCGCTGGTGAAGATCTCGGCCAGGGCGAAGACACAGGGGTTCGCCCGTAACTCGAACAACGCTCCTTCCCCTGCGACCGCGTCGCTCTGGATAGTCAACCCGTTCCGCGGAAGCTCCCTCATGGAGCTCTTCTCCACCCACCCATCGACCCAGCACCGCGTCGAGCGGCTGAGGAAGATAGGCGAAGAGATCGGTGTCTATGTACCCTGAGCGTCCCTTCTACGGGGAGCACATCGAGATGAAGTTCTCGACGATCACCCGAGCAGGCGTCTCCCCCACTTCAGGATGGAATTGAACTGCGTACTGATCCTTCCCCACGACCTTCACAGCCTGGACCGGGTCCCCCTCTGCGGTGAAGTTCTCCAGCGCATGTGGAAGCGGGGGGACGAGCTCGTACTTGTGGTTCTGGCGGACCCTGAACTCGGAGAGCCCAGGAGCGAGCGGAAAATCCCTCAGCGACACCCGACGCGCTCCGACGACGGGCGGGATCTTTCTAATCCTGGCACCGTAGCAGAAACCCAGTATCTTCATCCCCAGGCACACGCCAAGGTATGGACGTTCGAGGTCCTGGAAGAAGTCGTAGTATCTACGAAGGGTGTCCCTGTGGGAGGCCGACCTCAGGAAGCCGCCGGAGGCTATGAAACCATCGTATCCAGTGACAGGGAGAGGGCCAACGATGGTCTCCGGCTCGATAAGGTCGATCTCGGCCCCGAGACTCCTGACGAGCCCTACGAGAGCGTCCAGGGACACCCCGCGATGGTTCAGTATCAGCACCTTTGTCATTATACGCTCCTTATCGTCCCGGACGCCCCTTATTGGCTATTGATGGAACGGCGGCATCCGGGCCTAGATGAGAATCACTTCTTCTTGAAGACGAGAGACGCTGGTTTGTCTCTTGAAACGAGACGAGGTGAAGCGAAGCGAATTTTGGATTTGGAGTGGGCCGGGAGTGAGTTGAACACTCGGCCTTCGCCGTCTGCTGCCTTGTTAAAGGTGTCAGAGCGACGTCCTAACCAGGCTAGACGACCGGCCCTCCTCGGTCGGCCATAAACTTGGAGCTTTTATCCTTAATCTAGAACTTTTTATCCTGATTCGGCCCTTGTTCCTACATGCGTCCAGTCGACACCTACTCCATCGTCGCCATCGACAAAAAGTCAGGTGAGATGGGCGTCGCCGTCCAGTCGCACTGGTTCTCAGTCGGATCGGTTGTGTCGTGGGCTGAGGCCGGGGTCGGGGTAGTCGCCACGCAGGCCTCTGTCGAGGTGAGCTATGGACCGCTCGGTCTGGCACTCATGAAGGGCGGCAAGACAGCCCAGCACGCGCTAAAGTCCCTCCTCGCGACCGACCCAAGGCCGGAGGTGAGGCAGGTGGCGATGCTCGACTCGCGCGGCAGGGTGGCGGTCCACACGGGCCGCAGGTGCATGCCTGAGGCAGGGCACGAGTCGGGGCGGGGGTTCAGCGTGCAGGCAAACATCATGCGCAACCGGAGGGTATGGGGGGCTATGGCCCGTTCCTTCAGGGGGTCGAAGGGCAGCCTCGCCGAGAGGCTTATGCTCGCGCTCGAGAGCGCAGAGCAGACGGGAGGCGACCTCAGGGGAAGACAGTCGGCGGCGATCCTTGTCGTGAAGCTCAAGGGGTCCAGCACGCCGTGGCACGACCGCGTGGTCGACCTCAGGGTCGAGGACCATCCACAACCACTCGTCGAGATGAGGAGGCTCCTGAAGGTACACGCGGCGTTCACGCACGCTAACAACGGCGACCTCCTCATGGAGAAGGGTGAGAACAGGAAGGCCCTGGAGGAGTACAGGAGGTCGGCGGAGCTCTCGCCGGAGAATCCCGAGCTCAGGTTCTGGCAGGCCGTCACGCTCCTGAACCATGGCGAGCTGGAAGAGGGCCGCTCGCTGCTCAGATCGGTCTTCAAGGCGAACGGGGACCTCAGGGTACTGCTTGGAAGGCTCCCCGCTGTCGGCATGCTGAAGGTCGATAAGGAGACCCTGCGGCAGCTTCTGAAGCTCTAGTGTTCGACTGTTGCCGATTTGGGCGACCGCTCGTTTCGCTCAAATTAAATAGCCGATTGGGCGGAAGTGCCCCGACGCGAAATGCAAGAATCTTCAGAGCAACCGGGTTTCTACAAGCTCTCGATGGCCGAGAGGCTCAAGCTGGTACAGAGGCTCGCAGGACTCTCTGACGAAGAGGCCAAGACGCTGAGCAGCACTGGTGGGCTGCCCGGAGAGCTCGCGGACAGGATGATCGAGAACGTGATCGGAGGGATAACCATGCCGATGGGCGTGGCGACGAACTTTCTGATAAACGGGAAGGACTACCTCGTCCCGATGGCGATAGAGGAGCCGTCGGTCGTGGCTGCGGCCAGCAACTCGGCGAAGATGGCGAGGGGGAAGGGCGGATTCCACGTAACGAACACCGGCCCGGTGATGATAGGGCAGATCCAGACCGTCGATGTCAGGGACCCGTTCAGGGCGAGGATGGACCTCCTCCTGCACAAGGACGAGATCCTCGCCAAGGCCAACGAGCAGGACCCGATGCTTGTTTCTCTGGGAGGCGGAGCGAAGGACCTGAACGTGAAGGTCCTCTCGTCGATAAAGGGGCCCATGGTCATAGCCGAGCTCATAGTGAACACGGGCGATGCCATGGGAGCGAACGCAGTCAACACGATGACCGAGGCCGTCGCACCGATCGTGGAGAGGGTGACGGGAGGCAAGGTCTACCTCAGGATAATCTCGAATCTCGCGGACAGGAGGCTGATCAGGGTCTCGGCGACCTTCGATAAGGAGGCCATCGGCGGAGAGGCAGCCGTCGAGGGCGTGGTCTACGCCTACGCCTTCGCGGAGGCAGACCCCTACCGGTGCTCCACGCACAACAAGGGGATCATGAACGGCGTCATCGCGGTCGCGATCGCGTGCGGCCAGGACATCCGGGCGCTCGAGGCAGGGGCCCACACCTACGCCACCAAGCACGGGGGCTACAAGCCCCTCAGCACATGGGAGAAGAACCAGGACGGGGACCTGGTCGGGACGCTCGAGATGCCCATGGCCGTGGGGCTGGTTGGCGGCGCGGCCAGGACCCACCCTGCGGCGAAGGCTGCGATCAAGATACTCGGAGTCAAGACGGCGATCGAACTGGCAGAGGTCATGGGGGCGGTCGGGCTCGCCCAGAACTTCGCGGCGCTGAGGGCCCTGGCGGCAGAGGGGATCCAGAAGGGCCACATGAAGCTCCACTCCAGGAACATCGCCATATCGGCGGGGGCGACTGGCAAGCAGATAGACGAGGTGGCCGATAAGATGGTTCAGGAGAAGAAGGTGAGGTTCGACCGGGCCAAGGAGCTGGTCGAACAGTACTCCAGATAGACAGCTGCCAGCAAGAGGAGCCGTGCTCCTCCTCCCGTTACTTGTATTTGGAGAACGAGGGTATCATCGTGTTGGTATCCTGGATGTGGGCCAGGGTCGTGATCTTGTCCATCACGAGCTCGAGCACCTTCTCGTCGGTCGGAAGGACCAGCTCCCTCTCGGTCTCGACGACCGCGAGTATGTCCCACTCTCCGGTTATGATGTGGACCTCCCTAACCTCGGTGAGTTTGTTCAGCCTGTCGGCCACATCCCTCTCACGGCCTGGATCCGTCTTTATTAACACGAACGCTTTCTGGGGTCTCAACGCATAATCGTATCGAAACTTCTGCTATTAAATGCTAACAGTCGACGCCAGCACGCCGGCGCCGCCCTCCGGCCAGGGATGCACACTATGGGTGGCTGGAGTACTCTGTACGGGGCAGGTCCTTCTCCATGACTGCCTTGAAGAGGTACATGGAGCCGAAGACCAGGACAATCACTATGGCTACGTAGATCGGGATGAAGTACAGCGTGGACTGCACCGGGATTGGTGCGCCGTTGGCGGGAAGCGAGATGGTGAACGCGAACGCGAGCAGGACGAGCATCGAGCCAATGGGCACGCCCAGGTGGACGCTGCGGGGCAGGACTGTCCCTGACTTTTCATGGCGATATTCCGGAGCGATCCCGACGATCTGAGCGGGCGAGCCGGCGGCGGGCGCGGGAGACCCTGCCTCCGTGGTCTGATCCTTGGTGGTCCGGTAGACGTGCGCGACGATGGCGAAGACCATCACGTTCGCCGCGAGCAGGAAGGCGAAGGCTGCCGTCGCCTGGATGGAGAAGGCGTCCAGGAGCCAGAGGAGCGCGACGGTGAGCACCTGCAGTGCCAGCATGCCGATCACGAACGGCTTTACCATGTCACTCTTCATTTGGCCACCCAACCTGCAGGACAGGGACCTTTGTCTTTATCGTGCCGTTGGCGAGATCGAGCCTGTAGAGCAGATAGATCGTACCAAGGACCACGAGCCCGACCGCCGTGAGATAGAACGAGAGGTTGACCAGGCCGGCCCCCGTGATACCGAGGCTAGCCATCTGGACGACGCTGCTGATCGAGCCGGATATCGCGAGCGCACCGCCAACCAGCAGGAGGGTGAAGATCGCCGCGGTCCAGAGCTGTGCACGCTTCATCGACATCGAGGACTGGACGCCCGCAGAGAGCTTGCCACGGAGCCTCGAGAACATTATCCTGTAGACGCCCACGAAGACGACGGCCACGATGAGGGCGGTCCCGCCCAGGACTAGCGCGGCCTGCTCATCCGGAATGGTCTGGCCGGGCGTCACCAGCCCCCAGTAGGACAGGACTGCCAGCTCTGCGATGAAGATGACGCCGAGTATCACGAACTTGGGGCGGTTCGCCAGCCTCTTCTCCCCTCCCCTGTCGACGAACGGCAGGACGAAGAGCGCGACGAAGATGAGGGTGATCAGGGTGAGCGCGATCGGGAGGCCCCCGTTCGCCTCGAAGACGGCTATCTTCAGGATCTGGTACATCCAGAGGAAGTACCAGTCGGGCTGCGGGACGACAGTCTGTGAGGCCGCCACCGAGAACTGCGGAGGCAGCGTGTACGGGAAGACGGCGGAGATCACGAGGAGTGCCGCAGAGAAGAGCGCAGAGAGCTCGAGGAGGTACAGCGTCGCGTCGGGGAAGAACGAGACGCCCTTCTTCTGGGTCTCAGAGATAGCCTTTGCAGGGGCGCCGGTCCCGTGGGCCTCGAACATGTACATCTTGCCGAAGAGGAGCAGGAGAAGGACCGCCGGCAGGATCACTATGTGGATGTCATAGAACCGGACCAGCTCTGCGGTGTCGCCTCCAGTCGTCCCGAGCAGGGACTGCGCGAGGCTGGAGAGGAAGGGAGGGAGAGGTGCGAGGAGGCCCAGGCCGACGTTGGTGGCGTCCACCGAGATCACCGTCCAGGGCAGGAGATATCCCGTGAAGCCGAAGCCGAGTGTGACGAACCCCATCAGCATGCCGACCACCCACATCATCTCCCTCGGCTTCTTGTGCGAGGAGACGAAGTAGTTCCTCATCATGTGCATGAACGCTAGGAGGATCATGGCGTAGGCGCCGTAGAGGTGCACCGTCTGGAGGAACCTGCCATAGTTGACACTGTTGAAGACGTAGGCGGTCGATTGGTAGGCGACGGTCGCGTCCGGCACATACCAGATCAGGAGTATTATCCCGGTGACCGCCTGGATGACGAACGCCACCACCGTGAGGGCGCCTATCCAGTAGAACGGGTTGATCGAGTACTGGGGGACCGGACGCAGGAGTGGGTATGAAAGTCCGAGACGGGAGTCTAGCCACCTTACGAACTGCACGAGCGGGCCGTCGTCCGCTTCGGATCTCTCGTCGGCCATTCGCTACACCGGGGTTCCTCCCTGAAGGTCGTACGTGACATCGTCCGACCCCGCAGGGCCGTGCTGGTAGATGGTCGGGCCGGTCATTCCGGTAGCGAAGATGTTCCCGGAGCTGTCCACCTCCAGGATGACACGAGGGACAGGATAGGGTGCGGGACCGCCGATGACCTTGGCGTTGTCTGCCATATCGTAGATGCTGCCGTGGCAGCAGCAGTACATCTCGGGTCCCTTTGCGCTGTAGGCTGGGTTGCACGGCGGGGACTTACCGGCGGCCACGAACCCTGGATTGCAGCCGAGGTGCTGGCATATGTCGCTGTATGCGATGATGTCGCCGTCCGGGCCCACCCCGTTCGGGACGGCCACCCCCAGCTTGACCATTATGTTGGCCTCGTTGTCCAGGGGGTAGTAGAAATTAAGAGAGGCGTTGGTGACCAGGTTGTTAACCGTCGCGAGCAGACCCGAGGTGATGTCCTTGACCTGGACCCTGGGGAAGGTGACAGCGGTGGTGGAGCTCGCCTGTGCCTCGCCTGGAGTCGTGATTGTCTTTGAGAGCGCCGCGATCCCGCCGACCGCCAGGGCCGCGGAGGCGACCACGGTCGCCTTTAGGAAGGTTCGTCGGTCCTTATCAAGATCCGTCCTCTTCCCTTCACTGGAGTCCATTCTTTGTTCGGACCTCTACTGTAACATGGCCCGATTTCTACCCCGTAATAATCCTTATTGCCAGACATTTGTTAAATCTTCGGCTTATTCTGACGTGTGGCGACAAGTCCGCAGTTGGACCATGGAGGTGCGGCGGATCAAGTCGATCCTGTTCGGCTAGGCAGCGCCGGCCGAGCCCGGCGCACCTTTAAATTTCGAGTGGATTCGCGAAGGAGTAATCGCATGAAAAGAGAAGAAGTGAAGCTCGGTCTTGCCCAGATGAGGATGGTGGAAGACCGCCAGAAGAATATCAGCAACGCCCGCAGGATGGTCGGGGCCGCCGCCCGCGAGGGGGCCCAGATAGTCTGCCTCCCCGAGCTCTTCGACGTGCCCTATTTCCCACAGGACGAGTTATCCGACATAAAGCCGGAGAAGATCCCGAACGATACGACCGAGGCGCTCTCGGAGGCGGCCAGGGAGAACGGGGTCGTGCTCGTCGGTGGCTCCCTCTACGAGAAGCGCGGAGGAAAGAAGGCCTACAACACCTCTCTTGTCTTCGACGAGTGCGGCAAGGTGCTCGGGGCCTACCGCAAGGTGCACATCCCGCAGGACCCCGGGTTCTACGAGCAGGACTACTTCACCCCCGGAAGCGGATACAGTGTCTTCGAGACAAAGTACGGGAGGATAGGGGTCCTGATCTGTTTTGACCAGTGGTACCCCGAGGCGGCGAGGGCCAACAAGCTGCTCGGCGCGGACTTCCTCTTCTATCCCACGGCGATCGGCACCGTGAAGGGCATCGAGCAGTCGGAGGGAGACTGGCAGGACGCCTGGGAGACCGTGCAGCGGGGACACGCCATCGCCAACAGCATAGTGGTCGCCTCCGTGAACAGGGTGGGCGTCGAAAAGGACACGACCTTCTGGGGCGGCTCTTTCGTCTGCGACCAGTTCGGGAAGGTGCTCGGCAGGGCCGGGAGGAGGGAGCAGGTGCTAGTCGCCGCGTGCGACGTGGAGCTGGGCAGAGATATCGAGCGAGGCTGGGGCTTCCTCAGGAACAGGAGGCCGCTCACCTACCGGGGGCTCGCTGGATCCCGATGAACGAACGGACGAAGCCCATCCCGCACAGCTCCCGGATGCCGGCGGAATGGGAGAGGCACGACGGCACCTGGCTGGCGTGGCCGAAGGACCCGCTGACCTTTCCGGAGGAGATCATCGGGAGGGTCGAGGAGACATACGGGAAGATGATAGCGGCTCTATCCCTGGGCGAGCGGGTGAACCTCCTGGTGGACGACGAGGTGATGGAGAGGAGGGTCTCAGGGCTCCTCGGCAGGAACGGGAACGTCAGCTATCATAGGATCAGGACGGCGGACGTGTGGATGAGGGACTATGGGCCCATCTTCGTAAGGAAGGCAGGGGGCGGGCTCGCCGCGACCAAGTGGATCTTCAACGCGTGGGGCAACAAGTACGACGAGCTGAAGGCCGACAACGTCGCAGGGATGGAGGTGGCCCGCGCCACGGGGGTCGAGGTCCTCGAGCCCGGGATAGTCCTCGAGGGCGGGTCGATCGACACGAACGGTCTCGGGACGTGCCTGACCACTGAGCAGTGCCTCCTGAACAGGAACCGCAATCCGCAGCTAACGAAGGAGCAGATCGAGGGGTACCTGACGAGGTTCCTCGGCTTCACCAACTTCATCTGGCTCGGGGAGGGCATCGTGGGCGACGACACCGACGGCCATATCGACGACATCGCGAGGTTCGTGGGCAGGAGGATGGTGATCTGCATGGTGGAGGACGACCCGGGCGACGAGAACCACGAGCCCCTGGGGCAGAACCTCGCACGGTTGCAGGCCGCCAGGGACCAGCAGGGAAGGAGCCTGGACGTCGTACCCGTCTCGATGCCGAGGAAGAAGGTCGGAGGGGAAGGCGAGGGGAGGCTCCCTGCGAGCTACGCCAACTTCCTGATCGGCAACTCGGTCGTGCTGGTGCCCACATTCGACGACGTGAACGACGGTCCTGCGCTCAGGAAGATCGCTGGCGCGTTCCCCGGAAGGAAGGTGGTCGGAATAGACTGCGAGGCGCTCGTGTACGGGTTCGGCGGGATACACTGCGTGACGCAGCAGCAGCCCAGCGCGAAGGCCTGAGACCTGCGGAGCGTCCGTTCCGGGGCCGTCGCTCGCCGGGGAAAGCCGAAAGATTAAATCTACCCGAGACCTGATGCCGATGTTGTCGAAATCATCTGAGAAGAAGATCGTCGTGACGAAGAACGGTCCATATCAGGTCTCCGGAGATATACCGCTCGACATGCAGATCATCACGCCCAACGAGGACGGCCTCTCATGGGACTGGAAGAAGGCGAAGACCTTCAAGACGGGTTCGAGCTACTCCCTCTGCCGGTGCGGCAAGTCAAAGACCAAGCCGTTCTGTGACGACTCGCACAAGAAGGTCGGCTTCGAAGGCAAGGAGACCGCCACGCACCAGCCCTTCGCGAGGCAGGCGGAGGTCTTCGACGGTCAGTCTCTCGTCCTGGACGACGTCGAGGAACTCTGCGCGTTCGCACGGTTCTGCGACCCCGGCGGCAAGATATGGAGCCTGATAGGCGAGAGCGATGACCCCGAGGTGAGGAAGCTGGCGATACGGGAGGCGATGCACTGTCCCTCCGGAAGGCTCGTCTTGCACGACAAGAAGACGGGGAAGGAGATCGAGCCGGAGCTTCCGCCCTCGATAGGCTTGGTAGAGGATTCGGCTCTGGGATGCAGCGGCCCTCTCTGGGTCCGCGGCGGGATAACGATCGAGTCGGCCAGCGGAGTACCCTACGAGAAGAGGGAGCGCGTCACCCTGTGCAGGTGCGGTGTCTCCAGCAACATGCCGTTCTGCAACGGGAGCCACGCCAGCGTCAAGTTCAGGGATGGGCTGGTGGAGTTCGTCAGTCTGAATCCGAGGGGCAAGAAGGAGCAGCAATAGCAGGCGGCCGTTCATCACACAAGGTTCGCCCATCGCCAGCCGAGCTAGGTCCCAGGGCCCTCGATCCGCGAGGAACCGCGCTACGCATACACACAGTGCGGAGCCTTGGTCCTCTGCTCTCCGGGCTCACTGGTGGTCCGCGGGGTTGTGCCAGCTGTGCTCCGGTCGGTAGCCGAGCATGCGCTTGGCCTTCTCGATCGAGAGCAACGTCTCGTTCGGGCCGAGGTCCTTCTTCCTCACGGGCACGTTCGGAAAGACCTCCGCCAGGAGCTCGGTGTCGCTGCGAAGCATGACCGTCTCGGCGTTGGCTATGATGAAGACCTCGGCACCCTTGATCGGGGCCTCGAGCGCCTTGCGTATCGCCTGGGCCGCGTCGCGGGCGTCGATGTACCCCCAGAGGTTCCACATGCGCAGCTGTGGGTCGCTGTCGAATGCGGCGAACCTCGCATAGTCCTTCGGCTCCATTATGTTCGAGAACCTGAACCCAACGATCTTCAGGGACGGGTCCCAGCGGCAGAACTGCTTGGCCATCTCCTCGCCGAGGAGCTTGCTGAGCGAGTAGGCGCTCTCCGGTCGCCCGGGCGCCTCCTCGTCGATCGGCACATAGACGGGCGGCACGTCGAAGGGGAGCCCGAGCACAGTCTCGCTGGAAGCCCAGACGATGTTCTTGATGCCGAGACGGCGGCCCGCCTCGAAGACGTTGTATGTGCTCAGGGTGTTGTTGGCGAAGGTCACCGAGTTCGTGTATAGCATCGGCGTGGGTATCGCCGCCAGGTGGACTATGCCGGCGACGTCTAGGGGCTCGAAGTCCACGCTCGAGAGCGCCTCGAACGCCTGCCCGAAATCTGCCAGGTCTGCCAGGATGAAGGGGCAGAGCTTCTCCGCCGGCGCCACCCTGTCGACGTTGAAGACCTCATACCCGTGGGCCAGGAGGTCCCTCACGCACGCCCTGCCCGCCTTGCCGCTGCCACCCGTCACGACGATCTTTGACAATCCCTATCTCCTCCGCCTCGATGGAGCGTCGATCCTAATAGAATTTTTCGCCGCTTGGGCTCTCTCACAGCGAGGTATTGTCAAGTCATCGCGCGAGCCCTGTCCTACTCCTCCGCGTCGCCTGAGGAAGGAAGGCGCTGAGCGCGGCCTAGGGTGAACGAACGACCGCAGGAAGGTCCCAGCTGCTCATGCAAACCTGTCCCAGAACGGCGGGAGGCGGGCGACTAGCCGGAGGACAGGGCCCTGCATCGTCTGAGGACCTCGGCGCCGTAGTTGCTCAGCAGCATCGTGTCCTGGGTGACCTGGAAGAACCTGAACCCCTCCTCTAGCCTCTTCTCTAGGTCGTTGATGGCGACGATACCGGGAGCGACCCCGTTCCTGATGCACGAGTCGCGGATCCTGGCGATGGCGTCCTTGAACTTCGGGTCCTCCCACTGGGTGAAGACGCCGAGGGAGAGCGAGAGGTCGTTGGGACCTATCATGACGGCGTCGATCCCCGGCACCGAGAGGATCTCGTCGATGTGGTCGTCTGCCTGCTGTGTCTCTATCTGGACGGAAAGGAGTATCTCGTCATTCGCGGTCTTTGCGTAGTCTGGGTCACCCAGCGCGGCCCTGCGGGGCCCCCACCCTCTGACCCCCTCCGGAGGATACTTCACGGCCTGAACGGCGCGGAGCGCCTCTTCCCTGCTGTTTACCCAGGGGACGATTATGCCATAGGCACCGATGTCCAGCGCCTTCTTTATCATCACCATATCGTTCCATGCGACCCGGACTATCGGGACGGTGCTTGAGGAGCTCATGGCCTGAAGGAGCACCTGCACGTCTGCCACGTCCATGGGAGAGTGTTCTGTGTCGATGAACGCCCAGTCATAGCCCAGCTTGCCGATTATCTCGGCTACGTCGGGGTGACCGATCGAGAGACCGATACCGTACGCGGGCTTACCTTCCTTCAGTTTTGCTTTCAGTGGGTTCTTCAAGGTGTGCTCAGCTGCTCGCTCCTCGTTTCCCTCAGCAGACACGTGATTTAACCGTGTCCTGCCACGACACGCGGGGTACGTCCCGTAATATACGCGAGTTCCGTTCATACCTTAAATAATATGTATCAGGAATGAAG
>JAPCJS010000187.1 GCA_027886825.1 Nitrososphaerota archaeon | reverse complement strand
GAGATCCTGAAGATGATGCGCATCCCTGCCGCGATGCTTCCCGAGATCCGCGCGTCGTCAGGATATTATGGAGAGATCGAGGACGAGATCCTTGGACGACGGATCCCCATAGCCGGGGTCGCAGGCGACCAGCAGGCGGCCCTCCTCGGCCACGCGGCCCTCGGAAGCGGTGAAGTGAAGAGCACCTTCGGGACGGGTGCCTTCGTCCTCATGAACACCGGCTCCTCAGTAGTTCGGTCGCGCAACCTCTTGAGCACCGTCGCGTGGACGGTGGGGAGGAGGACCACCTACGCCATGGAAGGCAGCATACTGGCCGCTGGCTCGTCGGTCAGATGGCTCGTCGACGGTCTGGGGCTCGCCAGCAGCGTAGGAGAGGCCGAGAGACTGGCCGCGGGAGCGGCCGGGAGCGGGGGTGTCTTCTTTGTCCCAGCCCTCTCTGGTCTCGGGGCGCCCTACTGGGACCCTCACGCGCGCGGCCTGCTGATAGGCATGACGCACGGCACTACGAGAAGGGAGATCCTCCGCGCCTCGATGGAATCTATCGCCTTCCAGACGAGGGATGTCATGGAGGAGATGTCCAGGGACCTCGGCCGCAAGGTGAAGGTGCTAAGAGTAGATGGCGGAGCGGCTGGGAGCGACTTTCTGCTCCAGGTCGTAGTTGACATAACCGGGATGAGAGTAGAGCGTCCCGCGTTTGTCGAGACGACGGCGAGGGGGGCCGCGTTCCTCGCTGGACTCCACACGGGCATCTGGAGGATGGGCGACCTGAGCTCGCTGGTCGGCGAGGGGAAGGTGTATTATCCAAGGTCCACCGCGGGCGAGAGGGACGCCCTATACAGCGGATGGAAGGGAGCGGTCACGCGCTCCCGCGGGTGGAAGCGGGAGGGGTCTGGTCCTCGCGGAGGCTCTTCTGCTCAGGAGGCAGCGCTTCGTCTCTCCAACCGACGAACCCGGCGTATTCCGACTGCTCAAGAAGGACCCTCTCATTAGACCACCCGAGACGGACACCCATCAGCTGGGCGACCCTGCCTACGGCGTCGAGCCCTCTGCAAGGGGTGTACCCGATGCACGATCTCCTTAGAAGGAAGTCAGCCGCACTTCGAGCTAGTTCGAACTTGACCGCGACCACGACCTGAGCCTCGATATCGGGATTGTGCGGACAGAGCGCGGAGAGCAGGCTGCCATCCTTGGCGATCTCCTCCGCGGCGAGCCCGGCTCGAGGGCCGTAGACATCTAGCAGGTGTTCCTCGACAGACCTCGGGAGAGGCCCGGCGGCTACTCTGTCGCCTGCGTCCTCGCTGAGCGGGAGGATCGCTGTCTTGGACGCCACACGCTTCCCGAGCCTGAGGGAGATCAGGCTACCGACCTTTTCCGCGGCAGCGCGATACTCGGTTATCTTGACGCCCAATACGGAGACCAGTCCATCAGCCCCATCCTGCCTGTGGTCGACCACAGAGTATCCCCTCGATATCTTCGACGGGTGATCAGAGTCTGCGAACGCAAGCGGCCTGAGCCCGGCGACGGTGGAGAAGGGACGGGGATCGACTCCTGGAAACCTCCTTCCAAGAGCGGCCAGCAGATACTCCACGTCCTCCTTCTCGGACCTGACGCCCTCCACGGGACCGCTGTAGACCGTGTCTGTTGTCCCCACAAGCGAGTAGCCCTGCCAGGGTATGGCGAAGAGCAGCCTGCCGTCGCTCGAGTAGAACACGACCGCCTCCTCAGAGAACCGGGTACAGAACAGGTGTATCCCCTTGGTCAGAGTCAGAAGCGGGTTCTTCCGTCCCAGCGACACCCCGAGGAAGCCGTCGACCCAGGGCCCTGTACAGTTCACGACGTACCTCGACCTCACCTCTCGCTCCCTCCCGTCTTCTGCGTCCCTTACTACGGCACCCCTCACGGCCTCGCCGTCGCGGAGAAGACCGATGGCCTCGCAGTAGTTGTAGGCCCTGCCGCCGCTCCTCTCCCCCGACATGACGTTCTCAACGCAGAGCCTTTCGACGAGCGGGACCTGCGCGTCATAGTAGAGGTATGCCCCTGCCAGTCCTTCTATCGATATCGTGGGGACCATCCTCTTCGCTTCCTCCCTGGACAGGAACCCGTGCGAGGGGAGGGTCTTGCCGAGCGAGAGGAGGTCATAGAGTATCATCCCGAACTTGATCTTGAGCCGACCGGGGCTCGCCCCCCGATACACTGGGATCACGAACCGCAGCGGCTTCACGAGGTGCGGGGCGATCCTCAGCAGTATCGATCTCTCCCTCAGTCCTTCCCTGACCAGTCCAAACTCGAAGCTCTCGAGGTAGCGTATCCCTCCGTGGACTATCCTGGTCGACCGCGAGGTCGTGCCCGAGCCGAAGTCCCCTTTCTCCACCAGGACTGCCTTGATACCCCTCGTCGAGAGGTCCCTGAAGACTCCACACCCTGCGACCCCTCCCCCGATAACCAAGACATCGCACTGCTCGCTGGTCTGCAACGGACGAGAGGCCCCCGGGGCCCCTCATTATAGGCGATTGTCCTCGAGAGTCAGAGTTCAGGAAGAGGCCCGCCGTCACTCCGGCCCGCGAGAGCGCCACGGCATTCTCCATCAGGAATTGTCGCTTCGCGGCGAGCGGTCCGATGTTTGCAGGATCAGCGATCAAGAGCTGCGCGGCTCCCTCTGCGACTCTCTCCCTGGCAAAAACCAGGGAGTTCCTCCTGCCGGATTAGAAAGGAACCATGGCGGAGCTCCTCCTGAGGAGGATGGGATCTTTCGATCCCAACACCGTCAGCGGCCGGCCTCAGCGGGGACGACGCTCAGGTGCCCTGCATTATGGCATCCCCGATGGTCACCCATTCTTGTGAAGAGGAACCCAGGGCGAAAGAGATGGGTTGGTTCGACTGCGTGGATGAAACGATCTTGTACTCCGCACCGACCGATGGTCCGCAGAATGTCTCGGTATGGGCGATCGTGAACCCAGAACCGTGGGTCACTGGAATGCCGCACCCAGCAGCCACGAACCCGACGACGATGTCATCGGCATTAGTCGTGGTAATGCTGCACGATGACGTGGTCGAGGTTCCTTTTGCCGAGCAGGGCAGCACAGAGTTCTGGTCAAAGACCGTCGTCTGAGACGCACCGCTGATTCCGAGGGCGACGCAGCTGCTTCTCGCGTTGGGAGTGAAGTTGCAGGTGATCGTATCCGAACTCAGCTCAGAGACCGCCTTGGCGTAGTAGATGTGCAGATCGATCTTGCCATCGCTGTAATCTTTCAGCGAGATCCAGTTCAACCCTGCCGTATCTGAGGGTGCGCTCGCGAAGTGACCGGCTTGGGTGGCCTCTGCTACGATGATGATGTCTGACGGATGGGCCGTCGTCGCTGCGACCTTGCAGGAGTTGGCGTTGCCGTTGCTGCACGCCCAGGATCCGTCTATGGCCAGCGGACTGGTCACCTGGGTCGGGTTGTTCGAGACGGTAAGAGTCGAAGCGCCAGAGCTGACAGAGTGGACCGAATCCCCGCTGTAGCTGGCCGTGATTGTCGCTGTGCCTGCTGCGCTAGGAGAATACGTGACTGCACAGGTCGATGATGCGAGCGTGCACTTGGCAGAGCTGAACGTCCCGCTCCCGGTGCTGGCGAAGGAGACGGTGCCCGACGGGGTGACGAGCGTGCCCGATGCTGTGTCTGTCACCTTGGCCGTGCACGATGTAGAGGAACCGGCCTGGGGAGAGGTGGGAGAGCAGGTCACGCTCGTCGAGGTGCTTCGTGCGGCGCCCTGAAGAGTGGAGGTGCCAGAACTGCCAGAGTGGAGCAGGTCCCCGCCATAGGTGGCAGTTATCGTTGCCGTCCCGGCTCCGACGGGCGAATACGTGGCGGCGCAACTGGAAGACGACCCGCTTCCGGCAAGGGTACAGCTCGAAGGGCTGAACGTCCCGCTCCCGGTATGGGCGAAGGACACGGTGCCCGACGGGGTGAGCGGGAGGAGCGAAGAGGTGTCTGTCACCTTGGCCGTGCACGATGTAGAGGAACCGACCTGGGGAGAAGACGGAGAGCACGTGACGCTCGTCGAGGTGCTGTGCGCGATGATCTGCTGTATGCCGTCCCAGAGTGAGGTCCCCTGTGATAGCACGGACATTCCACCCCCGACGATCAGCGCATCTGCTGGCAACAGGAGGTCCTGGACGATACCTCCCATCCCCCACGAGCTTCCATAAGAAGTCGCGGAGGTCACGGGTTGCCAGGAGCCGCTTCGCAGGACGCTCAGGGCGGTGTAGAACTCGACCTGTGAGATCGCCTGAGGCGAGGAGACCGAGCTCTCTTCGGAGAGCGCGTACACAGGATAGAAGGGGACGGTCGTGGTCGAGCCCATGTTGAACGTCCCGAAGACCGTGCCGTCCAGCGCGAAGGCCCAGGTCATGCCTGAGGTCACGTACATGGAGAAGGTGTGAGCTCCGGTCGACACACTGGTCGTCCCAGCTCCTACTATGGTGTTCTGTACTAGGTTCCAGATCTGGTAGAAGCCTATGGGCGTCGAACCGTCACAGATGTAGTAT
>JAPCJS010000113.1 GCA_027886825.1 Nitrososphaerota archaeon | reverse complement strand
CTGAAAGTGGCCGACCCTGCTGCAGACCTGTGCCTCTCGCCGGGCAGAGTCAAGGGTCCTGGGCCTGACCTGATCGCAGGAGGATATGAGACGACCATGGATGCGGATGCCGGCCCCAATCACCAGCCTTGAAGTTCACAGAACCGTTGATTAATCATGACAAGGGTTCTTTTTCGGACAGACGGTTAGCCGTAACCGATGTCAACACCCAAAGCAGCTACCCAGCAGAACCAGGCCCAGCCCGCTGCAGGAATGTCGAAGCTCAAGAAGGTGGAGTGGTACGCAGGACAGCTCATCTCTGATGCCGCTGCCAAGGAGAAATCAGGTAGCATGGAGGAGGCGATAGTTCTCTACCTCAACGCGGCCGACGTTCTGCTCGTTCTCGCCAAGGGACAGGACAACTACACGGTCTGGAAGGGCTACTCCGACAGGGCTCTCCAGTGCCAGCAGAGGTCCCGGATGCTCATGGCCGCCAGGAAATAAACAACCGGTTCACTTCGCCTGGTCGAGCGATCGTCGGGCTTTTCCCACGAGCATGCGCTCGAAGAGGTACATCCCCAACCCGAGGACGATGATCACGACCGCTATCGTCGTGTTCACCAGGATGGTCACGAGTCCCAAGACCATCATCAGAACGATCGCGTAGCGCGCGAAGCCGCTGCTCCTGACCCTCGGGTGGCTCATCTTGATACCAGGGGCGCTCGTCGAACTACCGTTCGTATACCCCGACGACCCGCGCCTGCTCCAGCACGTGCCCGTCGATGGATTCGTACAGCTTCTCCAGTGTCAGACCGGGCTTCAGGCCGAGCGGCTTGTCCAGCGCGTAGATCCAGAAGTAGTAGTGGTGCTGACCGTGCCCGTTGGGTGGGTACGGGCCCATGTAACCAGGCTTCCCCGTCCCGTTCACTCCTGCGGTGAATGCATCGGGCTTCTGACCCTCGGAGAGCTTCGTCGTCTGCGCGGGTATTCCGTAAACCACCCAGTGCGTGAAGCCTCGGACTAGGGGCGCGTCGGGATCATGGCAGACCAGCGCGAACTCCACGGTGCCCTTCGGCGCGCCGCTCCACTCCAGCGGAGGCGAGAGGTTTTCCCCGTCCCCCGCATTTCGCTTTGGGATGCGGCCTGACGCGAACGCAGTACTCTTGATTTTCAGATCTCCTAGTTTAAGCGACATGGTTCTCTCGGTTTACCGCAGGCCCGTTCAGGTAATTTAAGATTACCACATGGAGCGGACTCAGTCTCTGCCCTCGTGCACTCTCTTGGAGATCGGGCAGGGCCGGTGCTTGACCCGGACCCACTCGGAGTTGATGAAGCCGAGCTCAGGTTTGTGGCGAAGACTCTCCCTTGCTGCGTCCCCGGGGGTCAGGCCGGGTTCGTGATTGCCTTGGTCATCTCGGAGAGTATCGGCAAGATTCGTGGGTCTCGTCTTGGAACGGTGAGACAGTGTGCGCTCAGGCGACAGGGAGACTCCGTCTATCTGCCCATCCTCTCTCGCCGTAGACGCACGGAGTTGTACTGCGGCCCCTGGGATTCACAGAGATCCGAGCGGAACTCTCGGTTGTCCGAGTTTGGAAATAGTACAGCGCGAATATCAGTAGCACCAGCAACGGCTGGCCTATGGTTAGGACCCATCTCTCCATCGCCTCGATGAAAGTGTGCGCGCCAACCCCCTGACATGTGCGGATGCTATGGCCTGAGGTATTAGTGCGCCGGAACTGAGAGTCTGGACGCTGCATCCACAAAGCCAATATGGCTCGGTCGCGCGAAGAAGATCGTTCTTCCAGTCGGATCGGCTTCGTCGATGAGGCCAGCAGAGGTCAATCTTCCCGGGACCCTTGGATCGGGTTCGACCAGTCTTGTGTCACCCGCCTCGAGACTCTCCTGGCTGCACCTCCCTTATGGTGGGTCCTTCGGTCAATCATCATCAAACGAGCAAGCATCTCCGACGACTCTCCCGTCGAGCAGGCATGTCAGCAGTAAGGGGGATGCAGGGTTTCGCTGTGCGGGGCTGGAGCCGGGCACAGCAGCCTGGGCGTTCACAGGAATTTCGGGTTCCGGGCAGAAAGCCATATTTCCCCTGGTCCATGCGGCGGAGGAGAGCTCCATTAGTTATGAAGAGTGAAAAGGTCACGACGCCTGCGCGCTGCCAGAGGTGCGGAAGCGCCAACCTGGAATCTGTCGGTTCGGATCACGGCCACTGGCACGCCCGGTGCGTGGACTGCGGTTTTGTCTTTATCATGGATGGCGAAGGGCCGGCCTGACTTTCTGAGAGACGCGGTCGGAGCTTTCCCGCTCCTTATCTGACGACGCGTGGAGAACCCAGGCCTCCCTCCTCGGTCAGGGGGTCCCAGAAGCGGTATAGGTGGGAGGAGCCGAGCCGCTCTCGCTTCCCAGTGGGGAGGGAGTGTCGGGAATGGCATCTTCACCCCTTTCGATCCTGCGATAACGTCTCAGGACCCTTAGGTTTCTTCCCAGGAGCAGACCGACGCCGAAGATCAGAAGCAGGTCGGTGGCTATCGTCGCGTAGAGCGAAGTACCGGTCAGCACAAGTCCTGGAGTGTAGGTGAAGACGTCCGGTCCTATCACCACATAGTCGATCGTCAGCCGGATTATCAGCCCCATGAGATAGATGAGGTAGATTATCACACCTCCCCTGAAGTAGATCGCGCCGTCGGGACGCCTCCAGAACGTGATTCTCCGGTCGGAGTAGATGTACGAGGCCACCGCAGCCCCGACTAGGACGACTGCATAGATCGGCGCTAAGAGAATTGGGACGCCCTCGTAGAAGGATGTCGTCGAGAATATCAGACCTATCGCAGCATAGATGACGAGGAAGAGTATCGTCCTGCCCATGCTGAATCGGGTGCCCCGATGCATGTTGTAGGTCCTTCTAAGCGCGGAGAAGATGATGAGAGCGAAGATTATGAGTACCGTCTCGGAGGAGCCGGTAGACTGGGCGGCAGACACGATTCTTCATCGCGGGTATGTTGAGCTTTTATCTATTCCTTCCAAGATAATAATTAATATTCAATCCGCAAGCGTGTGAGTGGTGTAACCGTTTGGACCCATACTCATCAGCTTCTGTGTGGCACGAAAAAGATGCTGCCTGGCGTGAGATCATGCCAGGCGTGCGGAGGCGCATCCTGAACCATGCTTCTACGGGCATGATGGTCTACTACAAGATCGATTCGGGAAAGGTCTTCGCCCTGCACAATCACCCTCATGCACAGTTCGGGGTTCTACTGGAGGGAGGTGGCATCTTCAAGGTGGGCGAGGAGGAGTGGAGGATCAAGCCGGGAGACGGCTACTTCATCCCGCCGGGTGTGTTTCACGAGCTGAGGACCGATGGAGAAGGTCCGAGCGTCATGATCGACTTTTTCACTCCGGAGAGGGACGACTACCAGGGCGAGGCGCTCGCCCCAGACAACGCGTGAGGGCATAGCGCTAGGCTGCCATCGAATAAGGGCCGAAAGGGGCTGACTGAGGGCAGATATTTTTAATCCGCCGGGAGGAGATCCACCATGGTTAGACGATCCGGAAGCGAGCCCGAGTCGGTCCTTGGATTCTTCAGTGCCGCGGGACGCTTGAAGAGAGAGCCTCGCAAGGGATGGGTCAGCAAGCTAGGGATTAAGGACCCAGAATCAGTGGCAGACCACTCGTACCGAACCGCACTGATGGCGATGGTCTACAGCGACGTCCACGGATTGGACACGCTCCGGGTCCTGAAGATGGCGTTGATCCACGACCTCCCCGAGGCGATCGTGGGAGACTCGATCCCAGGGGAGCGCACCAAGGAGCGCAAGCTGAAGCTGGAATCGACCGCGATGAAGGAGATCTTGGAAGAGATGCCCCCTGCACAGCGGCGGGAGTACGGAATGATCTGGCAGGAGTTCAACAGCGGTGAGTCAGAAGAGGCGCTTTTGGTGCGGGAGGTCGACAAACTGGAGATGGCAGTGCAGGCATCAGAGTACAGGAGCGCACACGCTGCACTGGGAACCGAGGAGTTCATCGAGAGCGCCCGCGCCGCGATCAGGGATCCGGACCTGCTCGCGCTGCTGAGGCTGGTGTCCCAGCCGGGCTGATCCGCAGCGGCCCTTTAGAGGGGACAGTTGACCTCCTCTGCCTTTCTGATCCTTCCATCTTCTAGTGTCTGGAACGCGATGACCTTGAACCTCAGGCGAGATCCGTCGTTCTTTGTCGCATCGACCACGTGTATCTCAGCTATCGTCTCGCCGCTCGCCACCACGCTGGTGAAGACCACTGTGCTGGATCGGAGAGTAGCCTTCAGTGCGGAGACGCCGTCCATGAACTGACGGAAGCTGTAGATCTTGCCATTCAGGTCCTGAGTGTAATCCGGGCTGAAGAACTCCAGCATGTCCCGGTCGGTCGAGAGAGGATCGAAGAGCTTGGCGAACGTCCTCTCAAGGAAAGAGCGCGCATCTTCAGGCACGAATAATGTCCCCCGGGCCTGGCTGGAGAGTGGCCCTCAAAAGGGTAACGCCGGATCGTCACGGCTGAATAGCAAAAGTAGATATCAGGCGTACGCTGGAGCCGCTCTGGTATAGATGTCCGAGACTCCAGATGATATCGCGAAGATACTGGGACCGAACGAGCAGGTACAGCTCTACATCAAACAGAAGATCTATCACCCGAAGATCAACGTCGACTCCGTTGTGATAACCAACGAACGGATAATCCTCCGGCATCCGCACGCGCTCGGATTGAAGAAGGATTACACCGATTTCAACTATCAGGACATAGCGAACGTGGTGCTCGACAAAGGTGTGCTGAGGTCTACGGTCAGGTGCACGCTGCGCCTGGGAGGCGACCCTCTCGCGCTTAGCGACCTCCCCAACGACGACGCGCAGAAGGCGTATGGGCTGATCAGGGAGAATCTGGTGAAATACCAGGATCCCTTTGCAGCGGGTTACGCGGGGATCCCTCAAGCACCTGTGGTTCACCCGGCCCAGGGTGCAACTATTTGTCCCAAATGTGGGGCCTCGGTTGCAGCAGGGCAGAAGTTCTGCGGAAGCTGCGGCGCTGCAGTGTGAACGAGATCCCCTCTGACAAAGTAAAGCTCGGTAAAGCGGGACTCAGGTCGTGATGCTACCTCCCGTGCGGGCAGACCTCTATGTCGTCTCCGGGGTCACTGCGATCTATGGATGCCCAGCAATCGTGGCACGCCCTGCTTGCCCGTCGATGCGCGCAGCTACCAAGCCTAATCATCGATGGTGCTATTGTTTGCTCTTCTGCCGGTCCTCTATGGCCGTGCGCCATGCCTCCGCGAGCTTTACCTTCTTGCTTCCTGCCTCAGCCTCGACCAGGACTCCCATGCGGAGCAGCCTGTCTGTGGTGACCTGCTCCGAATGCGTCAGGTTGGCGTACTCCACGGATGAGCCGAAGACCACCAGATAGCTGATGAACTGCATATCTTGGACGAGCTCGTCACCCGGATCTACCTTCTGGATTTTTTTCCTTGCGATCGCCCATCCTGGAATCGTGCTCTTTCTCATCCCTCGATTCCCTCCGATGAGCCGGCGAGGGGACTCTTTGTGTACCCCGCTCTGCACTTTGTCATAGTCTCACTCTCAGGTCCATCCTCCTAGTATGCCACCATCTACAGGCATAGCTGTCCCCGTCACGAACGATGACTCGTCCGAGGCGAGGAAGAGAGCCATGTTCGCGACGTCCTCGGGCGATCCTATCCTTCCGAGTGGGTGCTTCCTGGCGAGATCCGCCTCTGCCGCCTCTGGGTCCGGAGCCTGGTTGAGGATGTCCCTGAGCATAGGGGTCTCGATGGCCCCGGGACAGATGCAGTTGGCGCGTATGTTGAACTCTGCAAAGTCCAGGGCCACCGCTCTCGTGAGCATGAGGACCCCTCCCTTTGAGGCGTCGTAGGCAGCCTCCTTCTTCATGGCCATCAGAGAGTTGATGGACCCGGTGTTGATTATCACGCCCTTCTTTCTCTCGATCATGTGAGGCAGCACATACCTCGTGCAGAGAAAAGTACCTGTGAGGTTCGTGCCTATGACGTCGGACCACTCCTTCTCGGATGTGTCGAGGACCGTGCCCACGGGCGAGAGAGCTGCATTGTTGAACAGGATGTCTATCCTGCCGAACCGCTTTATCACGGTCTCCACGAGGTTCCTCACCTCAGGGCTCTTCGAGACGTCGGTCTTTACAAACATCGCTTCGCCTCGTCCATTCTTGATAGCTCCCATTACCTCCCTTCCCCTCGAGGCATTGCGCCCGGCTATCACCACCTTCGATCCTTCCCGGGCAAACAGCAGCGCGGTGGCCTTCCCGATCCCTGAGTTTCCTCCCGTTATGATTGAGACCCGGTCCTTCAGCTTCATCGGCGCTCTCCAGTCGACGGGCCTAAAGAATACTTCTGGAGAGGGCTCCTCAGGATGACATGACTAGAACCCCCGAGTGCGTCCGATCCACCGAGGATTACTTCTCATCGGCCCACGAATCCGGAGGTGTTGGAGGCCACGGCCGTGCAGCGAGCGAGACAGGGCAGTGATCATCAGAAATTTTTGGGGCGTGAACCTTCGTGTATGCGCAGCGATGGCGTAGGCAGTCATTGGGTATCACTGTCCCACTAGCATATCGTAACATTTTTCGCGCAGCGCACAGCCAAAACAGAGCTCCTGAAAGTCGTTTAGGATCGTTCCCTCTGTGACGGCTCGACCGTGAGGTTGACGTAGCTCTTCCTAAGGTTCTTCTGCGGGTAGACCTCCCTGACCTCTCTTGGTCTTCCGTCGGAGAATACTCTTCCTGCATACCACTTGGAGCCGAAGGCGAAGAAGCTCATCAGTATCGGAAGTGCATCCCATCCCTTCTCTGTGAGACTCCACCTGACTGCATTCGGGGAATCGCTCCCCTCTATCTTCTTGATTATCCCCTCGCTCTCGAGTTCCTTAAGACGGGCGGAGAGCATTCGGGGAGTCAGACCGGGTATCCCTCTCAGAAGGTCAGAGAAGCGTTGGACGTTAAGCATCGACATGTCCCTAAGTATGAGGATGGTCCACTTCCGGCCGAGAACGCCGAAGCTAGCTGAGATCGGACAGCCTGCTATCGGAACCGATGGGGTCATGGGCGTGCCCTTGGTCCAGTATTCGAATGGGGAACTAGCCAATTGTCCTCTCGTGTACCTGCCCGGAGCTCCGTTATTTAATTTGTATACTTTGTATAGTACTTGGCATCAGGATACCACCTCTCTCCGGCGCTTCTCAGGCAAGAGATACCAGATGAAGAGACGCTGCGTGCAGGGAAGTCGACAACCAGTTAAGTTTCGCAGGGACTGTAGCAGGTGTTTTGTATCCTCCTTTTCCGCCTCAATTGGAAGGTATATGCGGTGAACGTGAGACATCATCGTTGCTCCATTGGCTCAGGGTTCCGTATGGATGATTTAGCTAGAGTATCGCTGCCCCGAGGCTGAGAAGGATAGTTCCGACGATCAGGAGGACGGCGGCGCCGTGTGAGAGAATCCTCTTCTGCATCTCCCCTCCCTTGATCAGCCCAGCAATCCCTGTGATCATGGCCAGTTCGACCACCACCAGCTGGGCGTCGAACAGCATCTTGAGGAATGTGGTGTTGGCCCCACTCCCGCCTAGCATCGCCAACAGCGTCAGCATAGTAGCAGCGGTGCCTGAGACCGCAGCTGCTAGTATGTCGTAGTGCGGGTTATGGTCGTGTGCAGAGGCCAATCGCTTTGTATGGTTAGTTTCGAACGTCCGAATAAATACTTGATGGGTGCATCGAGACCGCTAGGGTTTCGATCTTCGCGTGGGCGGTCGCTGATGTGACGGAAGACCCCGGTGGTGGGGGCGATTTGGGGTTTCTTCCGCGTCTTACTTTTGGAACCTTCCGAATACTCTCTTGAAGAAGCCACGCTTCTGCGGCTCTGTCTCTGCGACTTGTGTCGCCGTCTCAAAGTCAGACGCGCTTGAAGCTGCATCCATGGTATGGGCGGAAGGATCGGGTACATTTGCTTCTTGCAGTATCATGGGTGTATCAGGTGCGGGAGTGAAGGTCTCTGCCACGT
>JAPCJS010000061.1 GCA_027886825.1 Nitrososphaerota archaeon | reverse complement strand
TCGCCCGACCTCCCGATGGGCATCCAAGCTGCGAACTCCGAGAGTGACTCTAGCTGTACCTGACGCTTAGTCCTCGCGCCACTTGAAGAATCGGACAGCCAGCGCGAAGACCACGAGCGATGCCACTATGAGAACAGCGATGTCGACCAGCGCCGCGCTGATGTTCCCGTAGATCATCACGTTGTTGAGGCCGTCGATGACGTAGAAGAGCGGCAGCACGTGCGCCACGTTCTGGAGGTATGCAGGCATCGTGCTCACCGGGAAGAAAGTCCCGGAGAGGAACATCATCGGGAAGGTGATCAGGTTCCCGACCACCGCCGCGGACTCGACGCTGTTCGAGACCGTCCCGACCAACATCCCCAGCGATACGAAGAGGAACGGCCCGAGGAGCAGGAACGGGAGTATCCAGATCGAGAAGCCGATGTGGGCACCGAACGCGAAGATCCCGAACCCCGTCATGAGAAAGAACGAGATGATGGTGAGGATGAAGTAGAACAGAATCTTGGCGATCAGCCACTCGGTCTTGGTGAGAGGCGTGAGCGAGAGCTGCTTGAATATCTTGTCTCTCTTGTACTGGGAGCTGACGTTCACCAGGGCGAACATCGGGCTGATCAGGATTGCGAACCCGATCATCCCCGGGATCAGGAAATCGATGTACTTGTACGACTGGGCATTAACGGTGAGCTGTTGGGCTTCGAGCGTCGCGGACCCGTTCACGGCCCTGAGGTTGAACCCGTTGATCACCCCCTCAGTGATACCGAACACGGCCTGGCTGGTCGTGGAGGCCGGGTCGCCGTAGATGGTCACGGTGACCGGCGTGCGCGAGAGATAGCCGGCCTGGAACCCCGCCGGTATCACGATACCGTCGGAGATCGAGTGGGCGAGTAGGTACTGGGTGAAGTTCTGGGAGCTGTCGACTAGGGTCAACTGGAGGGACCCCGTCGAGTTCAGCGCCTGGATGAACGCCATGCTCCCTGGGCTCGAGCCGTCCTGATTCTGCACATAGACAGGGACCGCACTGTTTCCGCTGCCTGAGAAGATCGCCCCGAACAGGAGGATGAGTATTATCGGGAAGGCGAGAGAGAAGAAGAGGCCCACCCTGCTCCTCGTGTACCCACGCGCGAAAGCCGTCAGGTCTGCCTTTATCCTTCTCGGGCTTACCATCTACTTCGCCACCAATGTCGGCCCCTCGCTCTCGATCGGTTTGCCGACGAGCCTCACGAAGACGTCCTCGAGGCTCTCGTGCTCCATCGTCAGATCGCTCCATTCCAGTCCGGACCTTCCGATTATCTCGACCGTGGCAACCACCTCCTCCTTGCGCTTGATCATGACACTGACGATCCCGTCCTTGTAGTCGACCTGCAGGGATGAGTTCTTACTCAGATAGTCCGCTAGCTCCTGGTTCCCGCGAACCTTCAGCCGCTCCCCGCTGCTGTGCTGGGCGATGATCTCCTGCGGGCTCCCCGTCGTGATTATCTTCCCCTTGTCCATTATGGCGACCGTGTCCGCCAGCTCCTCCGCCTCCTCGAGATAGTGGGTGGTGAGAAGGACGCTTATCCCTTCCCTCTTCAGGTTTCGTATCACGTCCCACACGGCTCTCCTTGCCTGCGGATCGAGTCCTGTGGTGGGCTCGTCCAGGAAGACCAGCTTCGGTGTGTTTACCAGTGCCAGCGCGAGGCCCACCTTCTGCTTCTGTCCGCCCGAGAGCCTCATGAAATAATTGTTGGCCGCGTCCTCGAGTATCACCTTCCGCAGGATGTCCTTCACGTCTATCTTGACGCCGAACAGGTCGGCGTAGTACTCGACCGCCTCCTTGGGCGTGATGTATTGCAGGAAGCTGAAGCCCTGGGGGATGACCCCGATGCTCTTGTGAAGCATGTACCCTTCCTTCCACGGATCAAGCCCGAGCACGGTGACGTCGCCACCGTCCCTCTCCCTCAGTCCCTCGAGAATCTCTATCGTCGTAGTCTTCCCCGCTCCGTTCGGTCCCAGCAGAGAGAAGATCTCACCTTCGTTCACCCTGAACGATATCCCGTCGACTGCCTGAAGCTTCCCGTATGCCTTCATGAGCGATGAGACCTCTATGGCAGGCAACCTTTCCCCGGTTCGGACTTGGCGTTAATAAATAGATAAACAACAAGATTCCAAATGCGTCGCGTCGCGAGCTTTCAGGACGATGAAGTCTTAATACCGTACATGCCGTCGTCGATTACGGTCATGGAACGAAGTGGGACCTCTGAGGATATCCTTGGCGCAGTCGGGAACACTCCTCTCGTCCGCCTGGCGCGGGTCGGCAGTGGTGTGAAACCCGTCGTCTACGGGAAGCTCGAGTTCATGAACCCCGGGGGTTCCGTGAAGGACAGGATCGCCTCATATCTCATCAGGGACGCCGAGGCCAAAGGTCTCCTCAAGAAGGGGGGAACCATAATCGAGCCGACCTCGGGGAACACGGGGCTCGGACTAGCCATGGTCGCGGCTGTACGCGGCTACAGGACGATCTTCACTATGCCTGACAAGGTAAGCGAGGAGAAGAAGGCCTGCCTGCGCGCCTTCGGGGCCGAGGTGATACTGGCGCCCACCGAGGCCACCCCTGACTCTCCCCAACACTACGTGAACGTGGCCCGACGGCTGAGCAAGGAGGTGGCAGGGTCGTACATGCCCAACCAGTACGTGAATCCGGGCAACCCTGAGGCGCACTACCGGACGACCGGCCCGGAGATATGGACCCAGACCGGAGGGCGCATCGACGCGTTCATCGCGTGCGTTGGGACGGGGGGCACCATCTCAGGCGTGGGGAAGTTCCTGAAGGAGATGAGCGAGGATGTGAGCGTCGTGGGGATCGAGCCGGAGGGTTCGATATACCATAATACAAAGCACGGCACGGACTATCCCCTCCACAGCTACCTCGTCGAGGGGATCGGGGAGGACTTCATCCCCGCCACCTACGACCAGAGCGTCGTGGACGAGATAATCCAGGTCTCCGACGAGGAGACGTTTTCTATGGCCCGGAGGCTCACGAGAGAAGAGGGGATATTCGCGGGCGGTTCGTCGGGTACCGCGGTGGCAGGCGCGCTGAAATTCGCGGAGAAGAACAGCACCATGAGCACGATCGTGGCGATACTCCCCGACACGGGACGGAGCTACGTCAGCAAGTTCTACAACGACGACTGGCTAAGGTCGAAGGGCCTCTAGCGCGGGTCCAACGGGCCCGTGTCGCGCTTAAAGCTCCCTCCCGCACTTCCCACTACCATGCGTTTCGCTACGAGAGCCGTGCACGCGGGAAACGAGCCCGACAAGGCGACGGGCGCTGTCGCCCCGCCGATATTCATGGCATCCACCTTCGCCCAGGACGGCATCGGAAGGCCCAGGGGTTACGAGTACTCGCGCAGCGGGAACCCCACCAGGGAGAGGCTGGAGCGGGCCGTCGCTGACCTAGAGGGAGGGAAGCACGGGCTTGCCTTCTCCTCGGGCCTCGGAGCGATAACAACCGTCGCCTCCCTCCTGAAGAAGGGAGATCACGTACTGATCTGCAACGACGTCTACGGCGGGACGTTCAGGCTCTTCAATAAGGTCTTCTCGAGCTTCGGCATAACCTTCAGCAGGGTCGATGCCCGAGACGGGGACACACTCTCGAAGGCGATCCGGCGCCGGACGAAGATGATCTGGCTGGAGTCACCGACGAACCCGCTGATGGTCGTCCTGGACATCCGCTCGATCGCCAAGATCGCCAAGGAGAACCATCTGCTGCTCGCCGTGGACAACACCTTTGCGTCGCCCTACATCCAGAACCCGCTCAAGCTGGGGGCCTCGATCTCCCTTCATAGCACGACAAAGTATGTCTCAGGGCACAGTGACCTCATCGGCGGGGCTCTTGCGGTCTCCGACGAGCAGCTCCACGAGAAGCTCAAGTTCCTCCAGAACGCAATGGGCGCGGTGCCCAGCCCCTTCGACTGCTACCTCGTTCTGAGGGGCATCAGGACTCTGCACCTCCGCATGGAGCAGCACTCGAGGAACGCGCAGGCTATCGCCGAGATGCTCGAGAGCAGCGGACGCGCGACGGAGGTCTACTATCCCTTCCTCCGATCGTCCCCATACCACGACCTCGCACGCAAGCAGATGTCGCTGGGTGGTGGGATGCTATCGTTCAGGATAAGGGGAGGCTACAAGGCCGCCAGCCGCTTCCTCGAGTCTCTCCGAATATTCGTGTTGGCCGAGAGCCTGGGCGGTGTCGAGTCGCTCGCGGAACACCCGGGCAGGATGACTCACTCCTCCCTCCCAAGAGAGGAGAGGGAGCGTATGGGGATCACGGACGACCTGATCAGGCTGTCCGTGGGGGTGGAGGACCCGGAAGACCTGCTTGAGGATGTCAAGCAGGCACTCGACTCTGCTCTCTCCTGAGCCTCATAAGCATGAAGAAGCTGATGAGCGAGGCGATCAAGAAGATCAGGCCGCCAGCATAGAGTATGGCCGCCAGCCCTCCGAGGGTAGACGCGAACCCGGCCACGAGCTCGCCCACGGCTATCCCGGCGCTTAGCATGAGGCTGTAGAGGCCCATGCTCGCACCGCGTCTCTCCTTGTCGGCCCTGTCGCCCACCGAAGCGAGGATGGACGGCACGAGCGCGGAGGTCGCCAGCGCTGACGGTCCCAGTATGGGAAGGTAAGTCAGGAAGTTGGGTCCGCCGGTCCCCCCGAGGGAGAGCCCGAGGCTGATCAGCAGGCCGAAGAGACCCACCACCCCTATGATCATAGTCTTCTCTCTCCCGAGCCTGTCTGAGAGGGCTCCGAAACCGATCGAACCGATGCCGAGGGCGAGGATCCCGACGAAGAGGAGGTTGCTCGTGGCGCTCGCCGTCACCCCTGCATCCTTCAGCGCCCTGGGCAGGAAGAATACTATCCCGATGAGGGATGTCAGGCTCAGCCAGATCGGGAGTATGGCCTTGGTCCTGCTGTCCATCCCCTGGATGGGGTTGAAGCTGAACCTCCCGGCCCTCGACAGGTGGGACGGTTCCCGCAGCAGGAGCAGGGAGAACCCGAGCGCGGAGAAGAGCAGCACGGAGGTCACGAAGAACGCGTCGTACAGGTCCTTCCCGAAGTAGTCCAGCAGCCTTCCGCCCGCGAGGAGGCCGATGGCGTATCCGCCTATATTTGCAAAGTCGAAGGACCCCATCCCCTTACCCCTGTTCGCGGCGGTCGTCAGGTCCGTGATCATGGTCAGGGACGAGACGGTTATCGCGGCGGCTGCCAAGCCCATGAAGGCGTGAAGTCCCGCGACTGCATCGAGGTTGCGGGTGAAGCCGATCGCTACCATAAGGACGCCCATGGCGACCATCCCCACGAGGAAGACGCGTCTTCTGCCGCGGGTATCACAGTACGCCCCGATGGGGACGGCCGAGACAGACTCGAGCACTGGGTAGAGCGCCAGCGCTATGGCCAGGGAGATGTTCGAGTATCCCGCCAGGTAGCTCGGGAAGATGATTATCATCACGCCGAAGGCTATCCTGGATACGGCGACAGCGAGGTAGAGCAGCACAACCTCGCCCTTCCACCACGAAACGCTCACTGCCGAGTCCAACGGGACCGAGCAACCTCCACGGTGTAATAAACGATGAACCGGAGAGCCTCAAGCGGCGTCTGGCGGAGGATGCTCAGTGCTTCTGCTGAGCGGCCAGCTTCTTCTTCTCTTCGTATTCCTTGAGCTTCTTCTGCTTCAGCTCCGCCTTCTTCGCGTCGTACTGTCCCAGAGGCGCGTCGGCCTCGACGTAACCGTGGGCTATCTTGATGATGTTCTTGACAAGGTCTCGTCCCTTCGTGTCGCTCTTCGAGAGGATCACCTGGAGGTTTCTCCTGTCGAGCACCTTGAAGTCGGGGACCCTCTCCAGTCTTTTCAGTTCGTCGACCGCGTTCTCCAGGGCGTACTCGTTCCCAAAGAGCCCCCGGACCTCCCAGCCTTCTGGCATGGTCGGGGAGCCCTTTTCAGGGCATAAAAACCTTAGAACCAGTCTGCTCGCATATCCAAAGAGCGTACCGCCGTGGGCGCATGACGGCGCGTTGGGCCATTAGGGGTCGAGAATGCCGACTTCTGTGACTCATTGACGCAGTAATCCCTTTGTCCAGGAGACGATGCCCGGGATGGTGATCGTCCGGCACCTTCGAGGCGACGGAACAGGACCAGGACCCCTTCCAAGCGATTATATCCACGTCTACCGATGTAACGGCACGTGACTTCGTCGGCCAACCCGAAGAACAGGGCTGGGGCGCGTCGCCTGATGGGCGAGACGTACCTCCTGTTCTATCTCGCAGCGGCGGACTTCATCGGGCACATGTTTGTCGCGGGGAACTATGGCTACTTCCGCGACGAGCTCTACTACATCGTAAGCGGACAGCACCTCGCTCCAGGCTACGTCGACTTTCCACCCGTGATCGCCCTGATCGCGGCGATGCTCTATCTCCTGACGCACGACTCTCTCGTCTCGATTCATGTCGTCCCCGCCTTCGCTGGCTCGGCGCTTGTGTTCGCGACAGGACTGCTCGCCAGGGAGATGGGTGGAGGCCGGAGGGCGCAGGTCGTGGCCGCGCTGGCGACACTTGCGACGGCACAGCTCGCGTTCGCCTCGATCTTCTCCATGGACATACTCGACGCCCTCTGGTGGACCCTGATAGCATATACGATGGCCCGGCTGATAAAGCACGACGAGCCTCGGCTCTGGATAGTGATCGGGATTGTCGCCGGGATAGGGCTCATGACCAAGCTGACGATCTTCTTCTTCGTGATCGCCATAGTCGTCGGGCTGCTCGCATCATCCCGGTCCTTCATCAGGACGCGGTGGTTCCTGCTGGCCGTGGCGATCGCTCTTGCTCTTCTCTCGCCCTATGTCCTCTGGAACGCCCTGAACGGCTGGCCCACGGTAGATTTCTTCATCCATCACGGCGGCCTGAACGGAAGCGGCCCTCTCGACTTCATAGCGACCCAGCTGCTGATCTTCAACCCCGTCAATCTGCCCCTCGTCATCGCGGGCCTCTTCTTTTTCTTCAGGAAGGAGGGCAGGTCCTTCCGGGTCTTCGGTTGGGCGTTCATCTTCCTCTTCGCTCTCCTCGCTCTGACCAATGGAAAGCCATACTTCATGTTCGCGGCCTATCCCATGGTGCTTGCGGGCGGCGCGATCCTGCTCGAGCGCACCTCAAGGTCCAGAAGATGGATCCCGCCAGCCTACCTTACCGCGCTGATCGTCAGCGGTCTTGCCCTGGCGCCTCTGCTGATGCCAATCCTCCCTCCGCCCGTCTTCGCTACCAGCTATGGCGGGCTCACCGGCGCGGCGAACAGCGCTGCAGCCCAGACGAACGGCGGACCCTTCCCGCAGTATCTCGGCGACAGATTCGGCTGGGACACGATGGTGAGCAAGATCTCCCAGATATACGACGGCCTGCCTGTACAGCAGCGCTCGCAGGCCTGCATCTTCACATCCAACTACGGGGAGGCCAGCGCGCTCGTCTTCCTCGGGGCCGGACAGGGTCTTCCTCCGGTGATCAGCGGGCACAACAACTACTACCTTTGGGGACCTGGTTCCTGCAGCGGAGCCGTGCTGCTCACAGTGGGAGTGAACTCGACGCAGCTATCCCACGCCTACGGGAGCGTCACCCAGATCGGCACGATCACCTGCAAGTACTGCATGAGCTCCGAGGACGACACCCCCGTCTACCTCTGTACCGGCCCTCTCCTGACGATGCAGCAGATCTGGCCTTTCACGAAACACTTCAACTGAGCGCATCAATCCGTATATACCTCCAAAAGCCGCCGAAAAAACATGCCAGGAGTGAACGACTTTGATTTTGTCGTCGACAAGATCGACTCGCCGGGAGGCCGCGCTGATTTTTACAACCTCAGCAAGCTCGAAGCTCAGGGCCGAGACCTGACGAGGCTCCCATACTCGATTCGGATCATCCTCGAGAACGCGGTCAGGAACGCAAAGAAGGTCGAAGGCGCTGGCGAGTCCGCCCACGGCCTGCTCGACTGGCCGAGGAGCATCAACTCGGGATTCCCGTTCATGCCCTCCCGCGTCCTGCTGCAGGACTATACCGGCGTACCGCTCGTCGTTGACCTGGCCGCCATGCGAGACGCCATGCGGAGGAGCGGCAGGGACCCCCGCGCGATAAACTCGATGGTGCCGATGGATCTGATCATCGACCACTCGGTCCAGGTCGACGGCTGGAGCGACACGATCGCGTTCAACTTCAACATAGAGAAGGAGTACGAGAGGAACTCCGAGCGATATTCCCTTTTGAAATGGGCCCAGGGCTCATTCCAGAACCTGAGGGTCTTTCCCCCCGGGAAGGGCATCTGCCACCAGGTCAACCTCGAGTACCTGGCCACGGTGGTGGCGCTCAGCGAGCGAAGCGGCCGGCTGGTTGCCGCGCCGGACACACTCGTGGGCACCGACTCGCACACGACGATGGTGAACGGCCTCGGCGTCCTCGGATGGGGGGTGGGTGGGATAGAGGCGGAGGCGGTCATGCTCGGGGAGCCTTACCACATGCCCATCCCGCGGGTGGTAGGCGTGAAGCTGACGGGCCAACTGCCAGAGGGAGCGACCCCGACGGACGTCGTACTGACCATCACCGAGCTCCTCAGGGCGAAGAACGCTGTCGACGCCTTCGTGGAGTATTTCGGGGACGGCTATCAGCACCTATCCGTCCCAGACAGGGCCACCCTCGGGAACATGGCTCCCGAGTACGGGGCGACGGCAGGATTCTCCCCGGTCGACCACTCCACGCTGCGCTACCTGCTGGACACGGGTAGGGACCCGGCCCACGTAAAGTTCGTAGAGCAGTACTGCAGGAAGCAGGGACTATTCGCTCTTCCCGACGCGCCCGAGCCTCGATACTCGGAGGTCCTCGAGGTCGACCTTGGGAAGATCGAGCCCTGCATCGCGGGACCTCGGAACCCTGAGGAGCGGAGGCTGCTCCGGTCGGTCCCTGCCTATGCGAGGTCCATGCTAAGGGAGCGCGCCAGGACGATGACGACCCCTGTCACGTCTCCCACCGTGAGCGAGAGCACGGGTCGGCAGGCGTTGGTGCAGGAGAACAGGTTCGGGCACGACCCAACCGGACTGACCGATGGTTCAGTCATAATCGCGGCCATAACAAGCTGCACCAATACCTCGAACCCGACCGTCATGATAGGCGCGGGGCTGATCGCGAAGAAGGCCGCGACGAAGGGGCTCTCTCCAAAGCCCTACGTGAAGTGCAGCCTTGCGCCAGGATCGACCGTCGTGAAGGACTACCTGGAGGGCTCCGGGCTCCTGACATTCCTGGACGACCTAGGGTTCAACCTCGTCGGATACGGCTGTACGACGTGCATAGGGAACAGCGGTCCGCTCGACCCGGCGATCGAGCGCGCGATCGAAGAGCGCAACCTCTACGCGGTCGCCGTCCTCAGCGGGAACCGGAACTTCGAGGGCCGGATACACCCGCTGGCCAAGGGATCCTTCCTCATGTCGCCGATGCTCGTGGTTGCCTATGCGCTTGCGGGACGGATAGACTTTGACTTTTACAGCGAGCCGCTGGGGAACGACAAGGAAGGGAAACCGGTCTTCCTCAGGGACATCTGGCCCACCCTGGAGGAGATAAAGAGCGTGGCCGCAGGGTCCCTCAGCAGCGAGCTCTACCGGAAGAGGTACGCGGACGCGCTCGTGGGTGACGCGACGTGGCAGTCGCTGCCGGGCGGCACAGGAGAGACGTTCAAGTGGGACGACTCCTCGACCTACGTGAGGGAGCCGCCATGGTTCCAGGAGAGCTCCGGCGGCGAGAGGAAGGATATCACGGGCGCGAGGGTCCTCGCCATCTTCGGGGACAAGATAACCACCGACCACATCTCCCCGGCCGGCTCAATCGCCATCGATAGTCCGGCGGGCCGGTATCTCATGGAACACGGGGTGGACATAGTCCACTTCAGCAGCTACGGCAGCAGGAGGGGGAACCACGAGGTGATGGTACGGGGCGGGTTTGCGAACATAAGGCTCCACAACCTGCTCGCCGAGGGGAGGGAAGGCGGCCTCACAAAGTACCTGCCGACCGGCGAGTTCATGTCGATCTATGATGCCTCGGTGAGGTATGGTGGGTCGACACCGCTCGTGATCATAGCAGAGAAGCAGTACGGGTCCGGCAGCTCGAGGGACTGGGCTGCCAAGGCTCCAAAGCTCCTGGGCGTGAAGGCTGTCATCGCCGAGAGCTTCGAGAGGATCCACAGGAGCAACCTCGTTGCGATGGGCATCCTCCCTCTCGAGTTCTCGCCGGGTGAGGGCCGGGCCAAGCATGGTCTGCTGGGAGACGAGACCATCGAGATCAGGGGGTTCGCCGAGCTAAAGCCGGGGGCGACGCTGCACGTGACCGCCTCCTCGAGCCGGGGAGATATCCACTTCAAGGTCAAGGCGAGGATCGACAACGAGACGGAGATGGGGTACTACGAGAACGGCGGGGTCCTCCCCTACGTCTTCGGTCGAATGGTGACCAAGAAGGGGTGAGTTTCAGCGAGCCCGCAGGGATCGCGTTGATGCCCTAGAAGACGTCGAGGTACGTGCGACGAACGATGGTCTCGACATTGAGCCGGCGAGCCCTCCCTCGGTAAGGATGCTCGCCGGTTCGCCGGTTTTTGAGATGTTTTCGAAAGGCAAGGATGACGGGCGGATATCTTCTGTACGTTTGTCAATATACCCTTTCCATTTACATGTGTATAATATGGGAAGTTTGCAATTTACAAACGTTTTTCGTGAAGATTTAAGATAGATTTATTACATCAGCTTAGCTCAACGGGCGTAACGTGCCGAAATCAACCAAGAAAAAAGAATCAGGCTCTTCTCGCGACTCCAGGACGAACGACAGTCTATCGATTTTAGATCGGAAGATAACTAGGAGGCAGGCGGTGAGCGCCGGCGGGACGGCCGCAATTGCCGGCGTGGTTGGTCTGGCCGTAGGTGGCGCGGCGGGATACTTCGCCGGAACCTCGACCAAGGGCAGCACCAACTCGACCTCATCGGGTGGGGGCGTTCCCGCGTTCTGGGGTGAGCCACAGACGATCACCGTCCAGACACTCTCCAATCAGAATACCGCGGATATCCTTTCGTACTGCACAAAGCTGTATCAGGCGAGTCACCCGGGCGTGACGATCAACCCACAACTCATAGCCGAGGCGACGATGAACGCATCGGTCATCTCAGCCCTTCCGAGCGCTCCTCCCCCGGACGTCTTCTACAACTCGACGCTCCCTGCGTTCAACGCCCAGGCCGTCAACACGGGCGACGCTCTCATCTTGGATCCGTGGGTGACCGCTTATGGATGGGACACCGAGACTAACGCGTGGAACACTTACAAGGTCAACGGGCACTCGTACTGGTTCTACTACTCGTTCATCTACTTCGGGAACCTCTACTACAACGCAGACATGTTCAAGCAGATGGGGATCACCGTGCCTGCTGACATTTCTCAGAACCCTACCGAGCTCTACTCCATCGCCGCGCAGCTAAAGCAGAATAACGTCCTCCCGCTGGTCCACGGCTACAACACGCAGCCTGAGTGGTTCCTGAACACCTTCTCCGATTGGACGATGAATACTCTCAGCGACTCGGACTTCCAGGCGCTCTCGACGTCGTATGGGACCGACCTTTTCACGTCCAACTTTGCGAACAGGAAGGTGAAGCTGACCGATTCGAGCCTTGCGCCGGTCTGGCAGATGGTCGCTGACTGGCGTGACAAGCTGTACACCCAGGATATCACTACAGTGACCGACCAGACGGCGGTGAGCCTATTCGCCTCAGGGAAGGCGGGGATGTACCAGGTCGGCTCGTGGGGCGTGGGTGCACTGGCTCCTCCTGTAACGACCTTCAACTACGGCTTCTGGCCGCTGACGGCTCCTCCGGTCAACGGCGGTGGGAAGCAGAGGATGGTCATCTTCGGCTCGACCTACTTCGTCACAGCAAAGACCAAGTCGCCAAACCTGGTCGCGGACTTCATGAACTCCTTCCTTACCCCGAACGCGCAGGCGTACAGCCTGAACACCGACGGGATCTACCCAGGCGTCGCACTGGGCTCGTCCGCCATCAAGAACCCGCTCATAGCCCAGTCTGTAGCGCAGGCTGCTACCCTCGACTATAGGTTCTCCCTGGCCGGATCGGTCGCCACCCAGCTGCACGACCCGTTCGAGGCGGCTCTAGCCAGCATCCTTTCGAACCAG
>JAPCJS010000010.1 GCA_027886825.1 Nitrososphaerota archaeon | reverse complement strand
CGTCCTCCGAGTTAACGGGTGATGAAAAGACGAAGGATGAGTTCCTCCTAGCCACAAAGGATAGGAGAATATTTCCAGAGGCATAAGGTTTCCCGTGAGAGCAAGGCGGAGGCCGCACACCTCTACATGGAGGGCCTCTCCCTATCGACGATAGCGAGAAAGTTCGGCGTATCCAAGGAGGCCGTGAGACAGTGGATGGCGAAGTTCGAGGAGTTCTTCGCGTCGAGACCGCTCTCGAAGGTCAAACAGAGAGGGGTCGCGCTCCTCGACGAGACCAAAGCTAAGAGAAACGGGAAGATCGCGTACGTCTCGGTCTGCCTCGACCTGGCCAGAAGGGAAGTCATCTCGGCGAGATCCTACAGGTCCGTGTCAATCATAAGCACGGTGGACACGGTGAAGAAGGCGCTGGACCTCTGCGAGGAAAAACCGCTCTTCATCGTGGACCACGCCCCGTGGTACGCGTGCGCGTTCGAGTGGCTCGAGGTCGAGTGGATGCCGCTGACCTTCGGGATACGCAGCTACATCGAGAGATGGTACCGGACCTTCAAGGACAGGACGAAGCGGTTCTACAACAACTTCGGGATCAGAGACGACGCGAGGGCGATCAAGAGGGTCGAACGCTTCGTCCACATGTTCGCATACTGGTACAACCACATGCGACCACACGAGACGCTCAAGGGGGCGACTCCATCCAGCTTAACTTGACGGTACCATCTCGGCTTCTACCAAGATTTATAAGAAAGTGCTCAGAAAACACCAAAACCGCATGGGCAGAACGATCCGCGTTGCCAGAGCGATCTTCTCGATCTTGATCTCGGTTGTCGTCATACTCTTTCTTTACGGCTACCTCGCCCCCGTGGGACTATCACCATCGATCCTCGGTCCGCAGTACGGCGAGATGTTCGGGACCACCGTCCAGAGCCCGTTGGGTGCGCTCATCCCAGGCGGGATCGTAGGCTTACTCCTCTACACGGTGCTCTCGAGGGTAGGCTCGGTGGCAAGCGCCGCAGCGGCACCGAACGTGCCCTCGCCGGACGAGATGATGAGGCGGATGGACGTCCAGGGCATGATGGGCGCTCGGTACGGGACGCCTGCCAGTCTGCCTGCTGACATTACAAAGTCACAGCTCGTGGTTCTCAGGTGCTACAGGCAAGGTTACGGGAGCTCGAAGGATGTTGGGCGGGCGCTCTCGATGGATGCAGGTGACGTGGAGAAGGAGACCCAGTCCCTCAGGGCCAACGGCTACCTCAGCAAGGACAACAAGATAACCAGCAAGGCGATGGAACTGCTCGGTACCTAGAGCGGCCTAGTGGGAGAGGTAGATCGGGCTCCCGCTCTTGCTCGAAGCGAGCACGGCCTCGGCTATCCTGATCGCGCTCAGCCCGTCCATTCCGGTCACGAGAGGCTGCCTCTTCTCCTCTATGGCAGCGATGAACTCTGTGAGCTCGAGCACCAGAGGTTCCACGAAGGCGTGCTTGGGGACCCGCGTCCCCTCTTCCTCGTGCACCTGCATCTCCTGGGTTATGAAATCTACGGTCACCACCCCTTTGGTGAAGACTGCGTTGAGCTCCCTGATGCGCATCGGTGTCACCCAGTTCGTCGTGATGAACGCGGTCCTCTCGCCACCGAACCCCAGGAGTATCGTCGCAAAGTCCTCGTTCTTGCCCATCACGCTGCCGACGCGGGCGTAGACCGTCTTGGGCTCCTCGTCGAAGAGCCACCGGGCTGTGTCGATGTCATGGACGGAGGCATCCTTGACGACCCCGACGTCTGTGATATTGTCACCTCTCCGGTTCTCTCTGTGGTACTCGAAGAGGATCGGTCTCCCAAGCGTCCCCTGCTTCGTTATCTTCTTCAGCTCCGAGATGGCCGGGTTGAACCTCTCGACGAACCCTACCGTGAGAAACTTCCCTGCCTTCTCTGCTATCTTGATCAGGTCCTCGCCCTCCTTGACCGAGCTCGTCATCGGCTTCTCCACGAACGAGTTGATCCCTGCCTGGAGCGTCTTCGACGCGACCGAGAAGTGGGTTGTCGCCGGGGTGGCGATCGTGACCCCGTCCAGCTTCTCGGACCTCAGCATCTCGTCGAGGTCGGTGTACCCGTTGACGCCGTACTTCTTCGAGAAGGTCTCGGACCGGGACCGGTCAAGGTCGCAGACCGCGACGAGCACGCCCAGCTCGCTGAGTACCCTGACGTGATTCTTCCCCCATCCACCTGTGCCGATGGCGGCTATCCTGGTCAAACAAACATCACGAACTGGAGGACTCCTCGGGAGACCCCTCTTAACGATTGGGGTTCTATCCCCTCTGGAGGGTTGGGGTCGCCCTCAGAAGGGAGAGCTCCGATGCCCTCGAGCTCGACTTGAGACCCTTCATCCACTCGAGGTCACGCTGAGAGCAGACTATGGCGATGTTGTGCTTGTATGAGTCGATGACCTCCTCTCTTCCCGCGCTCATCTGAGCGTGCTTCACATCCGTGACATAGTCCCTGAGCCTCTCCACCAGGTTCTCAGCTGTCTTGATCCTGTCCGCGCGCATCTCGTACCTGTCTACGCTCCATGCGACGAGGACCCGTGTCCGGCTCGCCTTGAGCTGCAGCTCCCTCAGGAGGTCCCTGGTCTCATCGACGATGTAGCGGACGTGGTTCTCGAGGCTCTTGATCGCGGCCACGGCCAGGTAGGTCAGGGGCTCCCCGACATCCTCGCTGGCCTGGATGGCAGTGAGGTCGTAGACGTGGGACGCTAGGTCGTCGATGTACCGTTCGGCCGTCGACTTCCCTGCCACCGCCGGCTTGGACCCCTTGGCCTTCCTCATGAGCTCGATCTCGGTGGCCACCGAGGTGCTCTCGTTCAGGACGGTCGAGACGTAATCGATCTCGGTCGCGTTGATGGTCCCGTAGCTGCTCCGTATCCCAAGGTCGTCGAGGCTGCCTGACTCTTTCATGTTGGCGACGCAGGCTACGACCCCCGGCTCTCCGCCGGGTCTGAGCGGACAGTAACCATAGTTGAGGTTCTCCCCGATCTTCAGCCCGGTCTGTTTCTCGATGAGAGCGATGTTGTCGTTGTTCCCGCCCACCCCGACGGGCAGGCCGTTCACGACCGTCGTTCCCTTCGTGACGTTCTTGGCCACCTCGCGCATCTTCCCGCTTGCCTCCGTGACCGATTCGTCGCCTGTCTTCCTCAGCTTCGGGGTGAAGAAGACCACGCGCGCCTCTGTGAGCACCTGGGAGACGGGCTTCAGCCCGATCAGCGATTCGCCGCCCACAAGCTCCTGAAGGGTCGGGTTGCCCTTCACTGTAGCAGGATTGAGGTCCATCGCCATCTGGAGCGTATCGTCGACGATCGTGACCGAGGCCTTCTCGACCATCTTCGATGCGAGGCTGTAGCCCTCGGTGGTGAGACCATAGACCGCGACCTTGATCTTCTGCAACTCGATGAACTAGCTCGGCACCAGCATCGGTCCCAGAAGCGATATAGCCTTTCAAGCCGATCCGCCGAAGCAGAGAAGACAGATCGAGCATCCGACACGCCACAGGCTGCCTGGTGCTCTCGAACGGCTGGCTGGTCTGTGCCATGGCGCGGGGTCTTTGGACGGAGCCTCAGGACTCGTCCGACAATGGAAGCCGCAACGACGACGACCGCTTGGTCGAAGAAGTTGTGGAATCTGTAGTTATTCTACATATTACTGCCAAGGAATAATTTTTAACCAACGGTTTGCAAGAATACTCTCTTGCGCTACTGGTTCGACGTCCTGACACCGAAGCAGCTTCTGTTCTTCAACCCCGTGATGGAGGAGCTGAAGGCGGAGGGCCACGAAGTCCTGGCCACTTCGAGGCACTACCGGGAGGTCGAGCAGCTCGCGTCCCTGCTCGGGGTCGACCTGAAGTTCGTCGGCTCCCGGGGAGGGAAGGAGACCTACGACCAGCTCAGGCAGAGCCTGGAGCGGATGAACTCCCTGCTGCCCATGGTCGCAGGCTTCCAACCCGACGCATCGGTCTCCGTCGCATCCGCCGACTGCGCCCGGATCTCGTTCGGGATCAGGGTTAAGCACATCGCGGTCAGCGACTCCCCGCACTCCGTCGTAGCCGGGAAGCTCTCGCTGCCGTTCTCACACCACCTCCTCACCCCCTGGATCATCCCCTACATCGCGTGGTACAGGTTCGGGCTCCAGAGGAGCGAGATAACAAAGTACAGGGCGCTGGACCCCGCGGCATGGCTGAAGAGGGAGGCGAGACCCAGCCCGCCTGAGGTCAGCGTAAAGCCCGGACGGCCTACCATCCTCGTCCGACTCGAGGAGTCGTACGCACCCTACATGATCGGGACCGACGAGTCCTGGGCGAACAAGGTGCTCCAGCGGCTCGCGGACCAGTTCAAGGACTCCAACCTGATCGCGCTGTGCCGATATCAGGACCAGCTCGAGATGGTCAAGAAGAGGTTCGGGGACACCTTCCTCATCCCCGAGAGGGTCGTGGACGGGGCGGGGCTGATCCGGCGCTCCGATGTATTCATCGGGATGGGTGGCACGATGACGACAGAGGCGGCGCTCATCGGCGTCCCAACGATCTCCATCTACCAGGGGTCCGGTCTCTATACCGAGAGGTACCTCCTCTCCATGGGGCTGCTGCTGAAGACGCACAACCTCGAGACGCTCACGCGTCTCGTCAGAAAATCGCTCCTCAAGAAATATCGCGACCACTGCCAGAAGAAGGCGAAGAGGCTTCTGGACTCGATGGAGGATCCCGTCGAGAAGATCGTGAACTACCTGACGCTCGCCAGATGACCAACAGACTGTCAGACATACTGATTGGACCCAAAAACTGAAAGAGGGAAGCCGATAACCTAGCCCAGCCCGTGCCGCCGACCGAGATAATCATAACCGTCTTTCTGGCGATAGCGCTCGCAGCGTCCATAGTCTCCGTGAAGACGAAGATACCGTACACAGTCGTCCTCGTCCTCGCCGGGGTCGCGCTGGCCGCTTTCTCGATCTCCTCACTGACGGGCGTGGACGTGATCTTCAACCAGCTCTCGGGAGAGGGGATCTTCGTCGGGCTGGTGCTCCCCCCGCTCCTCTTCGAGACCGCGATGAACATCAAGCCCGACGAGCTCAGGCCCATAGCGAGGCCCGCTCTGGGTCTCGCCACGGTCGGCGTCGTCATCGCTACCGTCGTCGGAGGGATCCTGCTCTGGCTCGTGGGCCGCATCCCGCCATACCCAGCGTTCCTCTTCGCCGCCCTCATCTCTCCCACCGATACAGCCACTGTCCTCGAGATCTTCAAGCGGGTCAAGGTCCCGGAGAGGCTCGGGACGATGATGGACACGGAGGCGGTCTTCAACGACGCGACGGGGATCACAGTCTTCACGCTTGTGCTGACCTCGTTCGGTGGAGCGACGTTCAACATCTTCTCGGCAGGGTTCGAGTTCCTCTTGGTCTTCGGGGGAGGGGCGCTCATCGGACTCGGCGTGGCCTTCGCGGCGAACCGGTTGCTCAGTGTGGTACACGACCCGATTTCAGAGTCGATCCTGACGCTCGTGGCCGTCTATGGTGCTTATTCGCTCGCAAGCTCTCTGGGAGTCTCAGGACTGATAGCCGTCGCGACGACCGGCATAAGCTATGGTTTCACATCGTCCAGGCGTGACGACCCCGGGAGGAGGGAGTACGTCCGGAACTTCTGGGGCATCCTCGCTTTCTTCGCGAACACGGTCGCGTTTCTGTTCATCGGGCTCGGAACCAATCTCGGTCAGCTCTTCGCCTTCATCATACCCATAGTGATCGCCTACCTCGCGGTGATGGCAGCGAGGCTCGTCTCGGTCTATTCGATCCTCGGGGTGACCAAGGTGGGAGGGAAGAGGATCCCCAGGTCCTGGAAGAGGACGGCCCTCCTCGGCGGGATGAGGGGCGCGCTCTCCATAGTGCTCGCCGCCTCTCTTCCGGCGGACCTGCCTCAGAAGGAGCTCATCGTGACGGTCGTCCTCGGGGTAGCGTTCATCTCCATCACCTTCCAGGGCTTCTTCCTCGAGCGCTACGCCCGGAGGACGTTCCTGGAATAGATGGAATCGATCTCGGATCGAATGGTGCGCCGGCATCGACCTGTGGCAGCCTTCCTCCTCTTGGGCCCGGGTCGGTTAGTTGGTTGGTGGTCGGGAACCGTAAAGGCTGGTTAGCTTTTTAAGCGCACGAAAATCTGCTTTAGACAGCCCGGAAGCCCGGTGGAGGAGAACTTCCGCCGAATGTAGTCGGTCAAGCATAGAGGCCTTTGGAGCCTTTGACCCCGGTTCGAATCCGGGCCGGGCTACCTCTACATCCATGGATTATCCGCTTTTTACATCACTTGGGAGGAAGACCGAGGGTATTCGATGACATTGAGGAGCTGCTGAAGAAAGAAAGAGAGTCCAGATCTGGCCGCGCGGCCTCAACGAAGGTAAAGGTAACAAGACCTCGATGTACCACTTCGCCTCGCACATCAGGTGGAGGAAGCAAAAGGATTTCGAGACCTTGACCAATCGAGCAGTGACTCATGCGAGGGCGATTGTAGCAACAACCAAAACGGCTGTGAAGACCACTATTACCGCTTCGGTGATATCCGACAACTCCTTCATTCCTCAGGCCGTTCTCTAATAGCTCTAACCATTTAGTCTGCTGTAAGCAGTAAGAATTTTGGTCATTTCTGTCTTAAATCAGGATGGTTCCCCAGGACCTGTATTATGGGACGAGAGCTCGTCAGAATGAAGATGCGAGCCATAGGTACGGTAGTCGGAGTAGGTCTTCTTGTTCTCGGAATCACAATCGGCATCGGAGGGTACTATACGGCAGGCATGTACCCCTTGCGGACTACTAAGACGGAGACCGTGACCCAGACGACGACACAACTGGCAACGACGAGCCTGACAAACTTGCTAACGACTACACAAACCTCGACTGTGGCAGAGACATCCTTTGTGACAATAAGCAGTGTAGGAGGTCCTTATGCTATCGTAGACACCATCCAGTGCACGATAGTCGTTCAGCTCTTTCCTGACGTGGCACCAAAGACTGTCGCGAACCTTGTCAGCGTGGCCAGCTCGGGATTCTACGATAACCTGGTCTGGCACAGGATCGTGGCTGGATTCGCGATCGAGATCGGGGACCCGACATCCCGAAACGGAGGCGGCAACGAGTCGCTATGGGGAAACACGGGCTCGAGCCAGACCCTCCCACTGGAGACCAACACGACGCTGATCAACGAGGGTTGTGTGAACAATGCGGGATACCTGGGGATGGCCCGCACATCAGACCCCAACAGCGGCAGCTCCCAGTTCTTCATCAACCTGGCCAGCAACACCTCCCTCAACGGACAGTACACGGTCTTCGGAAAGGTGATCAGTGGCATGAGTGTTGTGGACGCGATTGGGAATCTACCAGTGAATCCTCAGTGCGCATCCAGTGGTGGCGCGATGTGCCAACCTCTCAACCCCACAAAGGCGGAGATTCTCAGCATAACGATCCAGAACTCACATTAGCCAGGGGTTGTGACAGACTATCTCGGAGCAACCAGGGAGGCATGTTACGCGCTCTAATGTATGGAAGCTACTAACTGAGATTGGGAAAGCGACCATATGGATTGTCGCTGGTCTCGTTGTCATCACAATCATCCAACTATACATCGCCGACCCTCTTGTCGTCCCACTCTTCAACTATCTGGGTATCGACCTCTCCATAATCCACTCAGATTGGAACACGATAAGGGGAATCTGGCTCGCTGAGGTTCCTCTGGCCTATCTTCTCCGTCACCTGCTCGGAGACTCCAGGCGACAGGGTAGAGAAGAGCAAAAGTCCAACTTGAAGCATCTCAGTTTGATCGGCACGTTGCGGAAAGATAATCCCTTTCCTAACTTAGAATATTTCCAGTCTTCGAAGCACCATACTTGGAGCGGAAAAGTTAATTTCGTCGTGAATATGAAGACAAAGAAGGCTTTCCATTACGCCGACGTGGTGCCATCATTCATTGCTACCAAAGTCATTCGGTGGCACGATCCGTTTCCTACTGAAGCTGAGTTACTGAAGTATTTCCACAAAGAAGGAATCAAGGTACAGGAGAATTACCTACAGATGGATGACATGAATTAGTGGATCGAAACAACCATGTCGGGCCGGCAAGATCTATTCTTCCTCCCTACCCGTTTTTTCATCATCCTCTCTGAACTCAAGTTTCTTGTCCACGGCAGCAAATATCGCCTTACTCTGCTCCTCCCGATCTTGTATTTCCTCGGAACGAGTCGGTATCGATTGAAGTCTGTTATCCAATACACCTGACCCTCGAGGAACTCGAGGCACTGCATGCGGTTCATGGCAGTTGGTTTAGGGTGGGCGGGCGATTGGCTTTTCGGCTCGCACAATGATGAGTGCTCACAAGAGATTACGTGAGCGAGCAAAAGTATCACCGCCAAAGCCTGCAGAAATCACGATCCCAGAGACCGCCATACCGCTGAGACCAGGGCTGAAGTTCATCATCCCGGATTACCGGGCTCTGATCCCCGAATATCCAGATTTCGAAGAGGTAGGAATATGATTGATTAATGGGGAATTAGTCGCGATACTGACATGAAATATCTCCGTTCGAACCAACTCAAAATGACTAGCTAGTCCTTAATAGGTAGATAGTTAGATAATTCATGAGAGAATGACTCAGACTTCATTTAATGTCTCGCACAGAGTGGTGGAGTGTTCCACTTGCAGCCAAATCTTTCTAGTAAGTCCTCCCGACGACTCACACACAGGACCCTCGCTCAAGATGTCTAGGGCGGACACGAATGTGATCAGGATCGAGCACGTGTGTTCACTGGGCCACGGCACTGACGTCTATTGGACGGATCCTCAACGCAGGTTATAGGTTAGCCTTACGTCGTCGAGTGATGAAGATTTACTAAGGCAATGATCTCGGCGCCCTGGAACGGGTCGTATATCTCATTCGTGGTGCGTCTGGTCTCTGAGAACAAATCCTCATGTGGTTCCAAATCTTCTTGTTACCTTTCGCTTTCCAATCCATGTGGCCGCTAACACCGGAATCGCCGGCAGTAGCGGAAGACGGACCAAGTAGACTCCGCCTGAACGAGCTTTCCTTGGACCAAAATATTGATGAGCAACAGACAAGAATAACAGCGGGGCGATGCTCACACCGGAGTCGATGACCTCTGCACAGAGACCAACCTGAAATAACTAATCCGTACTTAATAAGAGGCAGATTCGGAAAAAACTTGAGAGAATGACTCAGACTTCATTTGATGTCTTGCACAGAGTGGTGGAATGCTCCACCTGCAGCCAGGTCTTTCTGGTGAGCCCTCCCGACCAGTCGCATACGAGACCTTCGCTCAAGAGGTCAGGAAAGGACAAAGATTGGATCAGGGCTCGACACGTATGTTCGGAGGGCCACGGCACCTACGTCTACTGGGCGAATCCCCCGATCGCCTGAACACTCCACCTTCCTTTTCCCTCCGTCCGGTCTTTCGTCGTCGTGCAACTGGACCTGTGGACGCGCAGATGGTAGGCATACGCCTTCTGAGACGGTGCCACCCGAACCGGACTATCGCTAGTGCGGGTATGGTCGTGTCTCCGTCTGATGCCGTCCGTCAGGTCTACCGTCCTGGCGCCCTGTAAACGTCCCCTGGCTAATCGTTGGGCCCCCGTCGAGTGGCGCGTGCCTTTGCATGAAACCCGATCTTCTGCCGCCACCGCCCTTCACGCAACCATTCAGTCGGCGCTCTTCGCCTTCGCCGGTTCCTGGAACTGGATCCTATAGAGCCTCGCGTACACGCCGTCCTTCTCGAGCAGCGCGTCGTGGGAGCCCTCCTCGACAAGCCTTCCGTGGTCGAAGACCAGGATCCTGTTGGCCATCCTGATGGTAGATAGGCGGTGGGCGATGATGAATGTTGTCTTGTCCGAGAACGCGTTGTCGAGCGCGTTCTGGATAAGCAGCTCCGTGAAGGGGTCGACCTTGGAGGTCGCCTCGTCCAGGACGAGGATCTTCGGGTTGGCAACCAGCGCTCTCGCTATCGACAGAAGCTGCTTCTGACCCGTTGAGATGTTGTTCGCCGACTCGCGTATCGGGGTGTCGTATCCCTGCGGCATGCTCATGATGTAGTCGTGGATGCCCGCCTCCTTCGCCGCTCTGAACACCTCCTCTTCCGTGGCGCCGAGGTTGCCGTACCTGATGTTCTCCATCACCGAGGCGGAGAAGAGGAACGGGTCCTGGAGCACGATGGCCATGTGCCTCCTGAGACCCCTGAATGTCAGGCCCCGGATGTCGTGCCCGTCCAGTAGGACGCGACCCTCGTCGGGGTCATAGTACCTGAAGAGGAGGTTCACGAACGTGGACTTGCCCGCACCTGTCTGCCCGACTATCGCCACTATCTCCTTCGGCTGGATGTGGACGTCGATATCGCTCAGCGCGTTGGGGTCGCCCTCCTTGTACCTGAAGGAGACGTGGTCAAAGTCTACCGCCCCCCTGACCTCGGCGAGCTCGATGGCATCGGGGGACTCCTTCAGATCGACCGGGGCGTCGATTATCTGCAGCACCCTGTCGAGCCCGACCATCGCGGACTGGTACTGCGGGTAGAACTGGGTGATCTGCTGGACCGGCCTGAACAGGTTGTTGAGCCAGATGTAGAACGCGGCCAGTATCCCTATCTCAAGCCCTCCGCCGTAGATGATCACTGCCCCGAAGTAGAAGACGGCGAAGATCCCGAAGGACTGGACCACCTGGGCCATCGGCCCCACGAAGGACGACCATTTTGCCGCCTTCAGGTTGGTGACCATGTTTCTCCGGTTGGACTCCACGAACTCGGCCTGGTCGGCCTCCTCCGCCGCGAAAGACTGGGTCACCTTCATGCCCGCGACGCTCTCGGCGACCTTGGCGGTGAGGGCGCCGACGCTCCTCCTCGTGTCCATCCACGCGGCCTTCATCCTCCCGTGCAGCGCATAGACCAGGATGGCCAGCATGGGTACGATCGTGAGGGCGAGGACCGCCAGCTCCGCGTTGATGAAGAACATGATTATGGCGATGCCCACGATCGATGTGAACCCTGAGATTAGCTGTGTCGACTGGAAGGTGAGGAAGTTGTTGAAGACCTCGACGTCGTTGGTGACGTGCGAGATGATCGCCCCGATGGGTCTCTCGTTGTAGTAGCGAAGCGAGAGCTTCTCGAGCCTGTCCACCGCGTCCTTCCTGAGCCGGTAGATGACGTGCTGGCCGGCGGTCGCCATGTAGAAAGTCTGGACATACTCAGCGACGTACATGACCACGGTGATCGCGGTGTAGGCGATGACGATCAACGAGAGGCCGGTGACGTCGTTCCCAACCCTGCCGCCGGGGAAGATGTACCGGTCGATGGCATAGCCCGTTAGTATGGGCCCGACCACCCCCGTGGCCGTGAATATCACGACCGAGACGGTCACGTAGGCTATCTCCCTCCTGCGCTCGCTGAAGTACTTTAGCAGCCTCTTGATCAGGGCCCGATCCGACTGGGTCTTGGAGCGATCGTCCTCTATGACCGCGCCCGTCCCCCTGCTGTTGACTCCTCCCTCGAATCCGCCCCTCCAACCCATTAGTCTCCGCTCCTGGCCGTCTGCCTGGCCGAGCTGAACTGGGCCCCGAAGATCTGCGAGAAGGCCCCGCCCTTCCTTATCAGCTCGCTCTGGGTACCAAACTCCACAAGCTCCCCTCGGTCGAAGACTGCGATCTTGTCTGCGAGCCTGACCGTCGAGAGCCTCTGGGTGATCAGCAGTGTAGTCCTGTCCTCGAGCATGGTCCGCATCGCTTCCTGGATCTCGTGCTCCGTCTCCACGTCGACGCTGGAGGTCGAGTCGTCGAAGATCAGTATTCGCGGGTTGAAGAGCAGGGCCCTCGCTATGGCGACGCGCTGCTTCTGTCCTCCCGAGAGGGTGTTCCCCCTCTCGCCCACGACCGTGTCGTAGCCCTTCGGGAAGGCCCGGATGAACTCGTCGGCACGGGCGACGCCCGCGGCCCGGACCACGTCGTCCAGGGTCGCATCCCTCATCCCAAAGGCTATGTTGTCCCTGATCGACCTCGAGAAGAGAAACGTCTCCTGGGAGACGATGCCGATCAGCTTCCTGAGAGACTGTATCTTGATCTTCTTCACGTCCACCCCGTCGATCGTGATCCTCCCGGACGTGGCATCGTAGAACCGGGGAATGAGGTTCACGAAGGTGCTCTTCCCAGAGCCGGTCTTGCCGACTATGGCTATCGTCTCCCCGGCGTGTATGAAGATGCTGACCCCCTTCAGGAGGGGTTTGCCCTTCTCGTAGGCGAAACCTACGTTCTCGAAGGCTATCTCGCCCTTGATGTCCTTCATCTCGACTGCGTCCGGCGAGTCGCGGATCTCGGAGGCCGTATCGATCGTGGTGAAGATGCGGTCCAGCCCCCAGCTCGCGTTGAGCGCCTGACTGAGTGTGAGCCCGAGGAAACGCGCGTTCGGGGTTATTATCACCAGTATCGAGTAGGCCTCGACCAGGTCTCCTATCGAGACCAGACCCCGCATCACGAAGATGCCGCCGAAGTAGAACAGGACCGCTATGTTCAGGCCTATCAGCAGCGGCATGAAAGGGATGAAGAACGCGCGCGTCCTCGCGACCGCGATGTTCGTATCGTAGTACCTCCTGTTGATCGCGTCGAACTTCTTGACCTCGTAGTCCTCCCTCGTGAAGGCCCGTACCACCCGCATGCCTGTCAGGTTCTCCTCGATGACGGTGTTCATGACCGCATACTGGTCACGGACCTGCTTCCAGTTCGGACTCTGCTGCCTGTCGAAGAGGTAACCGGTCAGCACCACGAGCGGCATGAGTCCGATGCCGGGCAGCAGCAGGAGGGGATTCAGCTCGACGAGCTCTATCACGACCCCGACCATCAGGGCCGCGGTGAACAGGAGCTGTCCCATCGACTGGGTGACGAACCGCCGGACCGCCTCCACGTCGCCCGTGGCCCTCGCTATGAGGTCGCCGACCTGGTTCTTGTCGTAGAAGGAGAATGACTTTGACTGCATCGACCTGAAGAGGTCCTGCCTGATGTCGTAGATCACCCTGTTGCCCGTGGTCTGCGTAAGGTATGAGTAGGTGAACTGCCCGACGCCGGAGATCGCAGTCACTCCGATGATGGCCAGAGAGTAGACGAGGGTGGTTCCCAGGCTCGCCCTCGAGGCGATATCGACTGTGATGACGTTGATGAAGATAGGGACGAGCAGCCGCGTATATACGGTGACCGCGATACCGGCCGCAATCGCGATCACGCCGAGCTTGTACCTAAGCAGATACCTTATGAAACGCAGCGCCTTACTCAATAAAACGTAGGCCTAGGAGCAACTCGCTCCAGCCATTATTTAACTTCAACCTGCGGCCCGGCAAAGAGCGCCCACGTCAGCTCTCTGCGTTACGCCTGAAGTGCGTGGACCTCGCCGTCCACGAGGCCATCCCGTCGGGCTGAGATCATCGAGGAATCAAAGCTCGGATGGAAAGAGTACAATGAATCCAAGCAGGTACGATCTACACGAGAATTTAATTGGTCCCTCTCTGTCTCTCAGACGCGACATGGCCGTTGCGACCGTCGAATTGATCCTGACAGGGTTTGTGGCGGTCATGCTGGTCTCGCAGATTCTCTCGCTGAAGGCCAAGGTGCCGTACACTCTCGTCCTGGTGTTCATCGGTGTCGGAATCACGGCGCTGTCCACCCTCACCTCCCTGGGTTCGAATCCGGTCACGAACGCGCTGCAGGACGCGATCCTGCAGATGAGGTCCTTCTATACGGGCCTCGCCGACGGCGGGCTCTTCGTGGGCCTCGTGGTCCCACCACTCATCTTCGAGGCCATGATGCAAATCAAGGCGCCGGACCTAAGGGCCGTCATAAGGCCCTCCGTCCTCCTGGCCACCCTGGGGGTGCTCATCGCCACCCTCGTCGGGGGACTGACCCTGTGGCAGCTGGCGGGCCTTTCACCCACAGTCTCGTTCCTATTTGCCGCGATCATCGCGCCCACCGACGTTGCAACAGTGCTCGAGGTGTTTCGTCGGGTTTCCGTGCCTTCCAAGCTGGCTACACTTATGGACACCGAGGCTGCCTTCAACGACGCCACGGGCATCGTGATCTTCACCCTGGTGCTCTCGTCCATAGGGCTGACGAGGGTGCCGATCTTGTCGGGTTTCCTCCTGTTCGGGTTCACCACGCTGGGAGGCGCTGGCATCGGTTTCCTTGTCGCGTTCGCAGCCAGGAGGGTGAGCCTGGCGGTTGAGGACAAAATGGCGGAGGTGATCCTCACGGTGTCAGCGGTGTATGGGTCTTACGTCCTGGCCAGTGGGCTGGGTGTGTCTGGGCTGATAGCCGTCTCGGTCGTCGGGCTGTACTTTGGGAACGTCATCATGAGGACGACCATGAGGCAGGACGTCCGGGACGCTGTGCAGACATTCTGGCAGATCGCGGCGTTCGTAGGGAACTCGGTAGCCTTTCTTCTCATCGGGTTCGAGACCAACCTGCTCGGGCTATCCCAGTCCATCTTCCTTATCGTGGCCGGATATCTGGCGGTGACGGCGGCCCGGGCCGCCTCAGTATATCCGATACTGGCATTGTTCAGCCAGATCGGTGATAGAATTCCCATCTCCTGGAGCAACATTGCGATGCTCGGAGGGGTTCGAGGGGCGCTCTCCATCGCCCTCGCCGCGTCCCTTAGCGCGTCGGCCGTGATCTCCAATTCAGACGTGCGCGTCATCAGCAGCATGGTGCTGGGCGTAGCGTTCCTGTCGATAACGATCCAGACTCCGCTGCTGTCACGCTACATCAAGAGAAAATTTGGGAACCCGCAACCACTGATACTGAGCGATTCGAAGGGATAGAAGCGGATTCAGAGCTACACTGGTCGTGAAATGGATTCGCTATGGTGCCCGCCCTGTGGTCGTCGCGCTGGGCCTATGTAGACCAAGAATAGTTCCGACCGCGTTGTTGGCCTCAAGGACGGAATCGAGCCTATGTACCACTCGGTTGAGTACCTCTTCAGGTCGGGCCAATACAAGACTAGTTGACCGACAATCATGAGACCGAACAGAAGAATCCGGACGGGCAAAGGCGTTGCGGTCTTGCTCGCCGGATGCGGAATCTCGGTCTTGATCCTGCTGTACTCCTCGTCGCTTTCGTCCTCCTTGCCGCAAACACTAGGGCTCCTGATCTCCATGTCGCTCGTCTTCTTTTCCAGCCATCTCTAGGTCACTACCTGTTGGCGAAATCTTCCGGCGTCACGGTCGACTACTTCTTTCTCGGGAGGAGAGATTTCAGGAAGCTTCAGATGAGGCGGATGAAGTCTTTTGGAGAATTGCCCACCATAGGCACGAAGCTGAACCCTCAGAAGCTCTCGTCGCTGACCTCGAAGAGGAATGGCTACATATTCGGCGCTGGGGCGATGGTTAGCTGTTTGCTGGTCGGCTCCGAGCTGGCCTGTGCCGTGCTTGTGGGGTTCTACGCTGTTGCCATCGCGATCGGCTCGATCTTCCTCGTGGCGGCGGTCGCTTCGGAGGTCTTCTTCGGAACAAAGGTCGGGGGATCTCGCAAAGATGAAGCGGCATTTCAGGCTGGAAGAGCGGGAAGCACCGTAGCTGGTCGACCGATATTGGTTGGTCCTCTCGTACTGAACTCGGCGTACCGTCCTGTCTATGTTCCGAGGCTCAGGCTCATCCGCTTTCCCTTGACGGGCATCTGGACCTTTCCCTTCTTTGCGAGCTTGCTGAAAAGGTCGGGCCTTGCGGTATGGACAGGGATCACCTTCTGTGCGCCGATCCGGTTCACCAGATCCCCGACCTTCTCCATCGGGGCGTGTCCCGAGGCGTGTATCTGGTGATACTCGAAACCATAGTGGCCGACCCAGTTCCGGATGACCTGTTCGTCCTGCTCTCCCTCCTCGTTGTAGGCCTCGGTCGTCGCGTGGATGTAAGCACCGCCCTTCTCCGGCTTGATGTCTATCAGCTCGGGAAGGTACCACTGGTCCAGATGGAGCAGAACCTGATTCTGCTGCTTCCTAACCTCCTCCGCCGTGAAGCTGTGGTCGAGGAATCTCCTCTCCCACTTGTAGTAGTCGGCGTCGTCGTAGCTTCCCTTGCCCTTCCTCCTGAGATAGACCGAGACGTCCCTGCCGATCTCGGGCACCTTCATCCCGCTGTCGTTCTTGAGCTCGTCAAGAAGGATCGCGACCTTCATCGAGACCACCAGGCGGCGGCCGGTGGCCTGGCACGCCTTGTAGAACGAGAGGACACGGTCGATGTCATTGCCCCTGAAGGAGGAGAAGACCAGGCGCGGGTTCGCGTTCAAGAGCATGGTCGTCTGCTCGGCTACCTCTGATTCTCCCATCTCCTGCTTCCGATCTCCCGCCGAGACCCTCGTGCCCTCCGTGATGAGCGCGAGCGGCTTGGCCATCTGGGCCTGGGCGATGAAGTCGTCGGTCATCGACCCCATCGGCCCGTGGAACCTATAGTCCCCGGTGTAGACAACCGGACCCTCGGATGTCTGCAGGATGAAACCGTAGGCCCCTGGGATCGAGTGGTCCACGTGCATGGGCTGGATCTCTATCCCTCCCACCCGGAAGCGGTCTCCCGTGCGGAAGGTCCTCACATCCCGGCCATCGAGGGAAGAGCCTCCGGACTCGCTCGAGGCCTTGTGGATGAGGGCCGTCGTCTCTCCGCAATAGACGGGGATCTCCTGGTCGATGAGCGAGATCCTTCCCATGTGATCAGAGTGGTAGTGGCTCAGGACGATCGCATCTATCTCAGGAGAAGCGTACTTCAGATCGGTGTTCTGGAGCGCGTCTTCGGAATAGAGCCCTGGTAGCTCGGGAAGCAGCCCGAACTCGAAGTAGTCGCCCGCACCATTGACCCGCCTCGCTTCGATTCCAGATGAAAAATAGTCAAGCCCCTCCGAGAAGCCCGCGCCAAAGTCGAGCAAGACCCTGGTGTCTCCGTCGGAGATGAGTATCTTGTTCCCGCCAATCTCGTTCACTCCTCCATAACAGGTTATGCCGACGGTCACGTGCACCCAGTGGTGCTTCTCACCATATAAGACTCCCTCGGGTCTGGCCTCGCACCCTCGTGCGGAACCGAGGCCGGTTCGACGGTCCGCTCCCGCGTCTCGCTGGGCTAAACAGGGACCTGCAGCTTATAGCCGGAGCTTTCGCGAGTTGAGGCGGTGAAGGTCGATTGACAGGGAAACTGACCGTCGGAGAAGGTGCACCCGAGCAGGTGAACGTCGTCATAGAGATTCCAAGAGGGAGTAACGTAAAGTATGAGATCGACGAAACGACCGGCTTCGTCTTCGTGGACCGGTTCCTCTACACTCCGACCTACTACCCATTCAACTATGGGTTCATCCCGCAGACCAGAGGCGAGGACGGCGACCCTCTGGACGCGCTCGTAGTGACGGAGGAGCCCGTCTTCCCCATGTCTGTCATCCGATCCCGGCCCATCGGGGTCCTGCTGATGGAGGATGAGAAGGGCCCCGACGCGAAGATAGTCGCCGTGCCCGCACGCAACGTGGATCCGAACTACTCGGACGTCGACTCAATCGAGCAGCTCCCCGAGTTCAACAAGAGGCAGATCGAGCACTTCTTCCGCCACTACAAAGAGTCGGAGCCGAACAAGTTCGTCAAGATGGGTGGCTGGAAGGGACAGGAATATGCGAAGAGCCTAATCACGCAGGCCTCCGCGCTCTTCGGCCGGTCTCCGCCCTAGGTGGAGCACCTCGCCCGCAGTAGCGAGGCCCTCCACGAGGCAGCGAACCCGATGACCGGGCCGTATGCACATCCAGCCGGCCGCGACGCTCTTCATACCTCCTTCCTGGGTTCCATCGGCGCGAGCGGGATCTCGATCTTCGGATGCAAGAGCCGCTCATCCCAAAGGCGTCGAGCAGAAAATATCGCGATCGATCTGGCCGCTAGGCAGCTAGGCAGAGCCACTTTTTCCTTGTATCCATCTCCACCCACTCTTCGCAGACCCTCCGGCCGAGCCGGGAACCCACGTGACCGCCACAGCCCCCGTGCAGTAATGACTCATGCTCCCCGCCGCGACAACGGTGAGGACTTCGACCGGCACCATGGGACCCTGCCGGCTTGATACATCGTCTCCTCCCCATTCTTCCTCCGCACCCCTAGGGACGCCCTCTCCTAGACGCAGGCCGCGAGAAGAAAATGACTTTAACTTACCGTCGACATGCGGAGCCTGAATTGGACAAGACGAGTAGCTCGGATATGTCAAAACGGCCAAAGAGGATGCGCATAAGCGAGGAGAACCTACACATCTCCGCTTTCGCCATGGTGGGTGACAGCAGGGGCTCGATATTGTTGGTCAGGGCGGGGAGCTCCCATCCACTCTCCTTCAGGCGGGGGAAGTTGCTCCTGCCGGCCTCGATGCTCCAGTTCGGGGAGCGGCCTATGGCCGCGGCCAAGAGGGCACTAACGGCGCAGCTCGACGGCGCCGATGCGCTGGAGCCAGAGTTCAGGGAGATCCAATCGTACATAGGAAGCCACTGGGACCTCTGTTTCGTCTATGACGCAGATGGACGGAATGCTCCGAAGCTATCCGCAAAATCCCCGTACACGGACGCATCTTACTACAGACTCGACGCCCTCCCCCGCGACGCGATCGCCGAGGACCACCTTGAGATAATCGACGGCCAGACAGCTCCGAAGGAACGATAGAGCGGACAGACCGAGCCCCGCGCCGCCTGGGTCACCCGAATCACTCGATCGCGTATTTCTTCGAGAGCCGGCGGACAGCGGAGTGGTTGATGAGAGAGCCGTTGGAAAGGGAAGTGTTGCTGACGACCGCTATGCTGCCGCTCTCCGTCTTGATCCACGTGTTCCTCAGCGCTATCCTGACAACTCGACCCTTCGCGCCACCGTACTCGATGACGTCCCCTGCGTGAATCGCGCCGTCGCTGAGCTTGAGGATGCCTGATATGATATTCGCGAGCGTGGTCTGGAGAGCCAGGGAGAGGGCGACCACGCCTACCCCTGATATCGTAAGCGTGGTGAAGAGCGAGTTCTGTCCCGAGATCTGACGATCGCGACCACGATCAGGATGAACTCGAGGATCCTGGCGAAGGCGCCGAGGTCTCGAACCAGGACCCGGCCCACACCTGCGATCTTCGCCGCCCGTCTGAAGATGTAGCTCACGGACTCGACACCGACCATGATTAAGACTGCGACCACGAAGGACGATAGCGCGATGTACTCGAATTATGCCACTAGCCGTTCACCAGTGCGATCTGGACCGCGTACTCGAAGGGCTGACCATCCCGAAAGTGCCCCTCTATCGTCATCCCGTAGACTCCTCCTTCGACCAGAGTCGGTATGCCGCTCACTATGCTGATCTGGGAGACGGATCGGCCGGGCAGGAGCGGCGTCCCGGATGTCACCCCGTCGAACTCGATGGTCTGGTCTGCACCGGGGAACGCTACCACCACGCTCAGGCTCGTTATGGGCTGGGCAGCGGATCGCGCGTCGAGCGTGAGGTTGACTTCCAGCACGGCTGGGATGGTGACCACTACGAGTTCGGCTTCGACCACCGAGACAGCGAGCGGGCTTCCCCCACAGTCGCTGCGCGCGTTCAGCGAAGACGAGTCGTTGTCCAGCTGGGCCGTCTGGACGATGGGCTGGGTGCCGTTCGCGACTACCTGCGCCCGAATCTGGCTGACCACGAGCTCTCGGGGCAGATTCCCACAGGGGTAGACTACCGAGCCGTTGTAGTAATCGAAGGTGTAAACGGTAGTGGTGCTCTGCCCCCCTGTGCCGCTCCTGTCGGCCCCGAGAAAGCTGTAGCAGAGACCATCGCTCAACCCTAGGAACTTTGGATTTGCCTCCACTTGGACGACGTCGGGTGAGAGAGAAGGATCCGTGCACGCGATCCCTGGAGAGACGACGGTCTCCACGGCCGTCGTGCTCGCGGGCGGCCCTCCCACGCCGACAGGGTATGCGGAATAGGCCACGACCAGTATGACGGCGAAGAGCACGACGACAAATAGCGCCGTAGTCCGTCCTCTCCGAACATCTCCCTTCATCTCCATCTGCCTCTCTCTGTCACGAGCGGACGGGCCATGATAAGCATCACCCCCGGACTCGGGCCAAGAAATTCAGAAGGCGCATAGATTTTATGCGTTTGTTCTAAGCGTGGGCTTAAATTCGATTTCTGGTTCGTACCGATTATGAGCCCTGAGGAGGCGGTTCGATATGAGATGATAGCACTGAATGCTGCGAACCTGATCCTCGGCGTCCTGGGTGTACCGCTGCGCCCATTGGAGATTATCGCCGGCTCCGGGACTCTCTAGAAGAGCCTCTACTTCTGGATTGTCTTGTATCCTCCTTTATCTTCGCTGACAAACTTTCAAACCGGGCCAAGAGTTCGGGACCCTCGAACTTCCACCGTCTGCTGCTGTCATCGAACATCCCGTATGAGACCGTGAAGCTGAGCGCGTTGGTCTGATCGAAGATGCTGTAGGTTGCCCTCGACCCGAACCGTCCAAGCGAGTCCCTCAGAAAAGCGAACGCGTCGTTGACCATCTCGACAGGGAATGCGAACTGCGCGTGATAGTCTTCTCCGGCGGCCTCGCACCACAGGAAGGGGGTCCTTTTCATCTGGCCGATCAGGTCGTGGCGCTCGGCGTCCGTGATCCCGCGCACGAAGACGGGGATCATGATGTACTTGCGCTGCCTGTGGTTCACCCTCTCGGTGTCCGAATCGTAGGTGGTCCCCATCCATCTCAGCGCATATCCTTTGATCATCCGCTTCTCCTGGACGTGCCTGGTCCAGTGCCACGCCAGGGTCTTGTAGTTCACATCCAGCTCGTTTTTGGTCTTGATGGACTCTCTGATCTCGCTGAGGGACCTCGTAGCGTCAGTCTGAAGCTCCTTCAATATCAGGAGGTCTAGTTTGTCGAATGTGAAACGTTCGGGCGCTCCTGCGTCGTCACCCTCGCTCGATTCTGCGGTCTTGGTCCAGTCGAAGTCCCAGACCCCGTGGTCAAAATCGAAGAACTCCGGGCGCATGGGTACGTTACGGAACCAATCGAAAGTGTAGAACTCGATCGACTCGAATATCCCTATCTCCTTCAGCCGGTTCATCAGATCGATGAAGGGTTGCTTGTGCTCTCTGGGTACACTGGCCTGAAGCATGTAGTTGCCCTCTGGCAGCAGCTGGTTGAAGGAGATCAGGTAACAGAGCTTGTTCATGGCCAGGAAGATCTCCTTTGCGTACCGCGCAAAAGCACCGTTCAGGCTGACCTTCAGGACCATACGCTGCATTCCAAGACCCTCGAAGTTCAGCCTCGCGTGTATCGCGAAGCCCTTGGCCAGGATCTTTTCCTTGTAACGATAGCGGATCGTCTCTTTGTACTGTCCCGAGATCCTCGCGATCAGGTCGATATCGGGGCCCAGCTTCATGATCAGCTTTACCATCTGAGCCATCTCTGGGAGTGGGCTTCCCAGGTTCTTTCCGGAGGGCTCGATGGGCATCGGAATAGATAACACGTGGAGCAGTTTATTTAAGATTACGAAGTCTATTGCCTCATGACATGTGAGTAATCTGGGACTTTCCGCGTCATGTCCAGACTCCTCGGGAGCCATCGAAGCCGAGACCTGAGGAAGGTGTGCACGATCGCCATCGAGTCTTTCCATCCTTATCGGGCAGCGAAGAAATATCTGATCCCCGGAAGAACCTTAGGGCTATTCCGATTGATTACGCCGCTGAACGATTCATGGGTGGGGTGGATCGGCTCGTATCGGAATCTCCGTCTGCGGGCGTCTGCTTTGAGTCTCGGACGTGCGAGACGGGCAACCCGACCGCGAAGGTATTATAGCATCTCGCAGGTCCTGATTTCGATGGAAGAGATGGAATCGCTTGGTCGCGTGGCCCGCGCTCGGGTTTGGAAGACGGCATCCCGTCAGAATGGCTCCGCCGGGAACGCTCTTTGGAGGGTTCAGCCCGATGCAAAGATGGCGAGGATGTCACGCCGCGCCTCGCTCCGCTTCGGCGGGAAGCAGAAGGGAGCAGTCTCCTACTATCTCCTGGCAGCGCACGGGGAACGGAAGTTGTGGCCAGTCGGGGATGTGGAAAGACTCAGCCAGTCGGATGGTTCGCCTTGAAGCCGGAGCGACTGGGGGTTGGGGCGGTCATCGGTGAGAACGTGACGATCGGCAAGGGAGTGTCCATATGGAATCTCGCCTACGTGGGCAGAGACACGCGTCTGGGTGACAACGTTATGATAGGATCGCTCAGCCACGTAGACTACAACGTTCAGATCGGGGACAACACGAGGGTCGAGGGGTCCGTCTACATCCCGCCTCTTACGAGGATAGGGAAGAACGTCTTCATAGGTCCCGCGGCCGTAATGACGAACGACCTCTATCCGATGGGGAAGAAGATGGTGGGAGTGACCATCGAGGACGGCGCGATAATCTGCGGCGGCTGCGTGATAAAGGCAGGCGTCAGGGTGGGGAAGAACAGCGTGGTCGCGATGGGCGCCGTCGTCACCAGGGACGTGCCTCCCGAGACCGTCGTGATGGGCGTGCCAGCGAGGGTGGCCTATACGCGGAAGGAGTACGATGCTAAGAAGCTGAAGTGGGAGTCCTCGTGAAACGGGCGTACAGCGAGTCCATCACAAACATCACCCCGATCCAGAGGAAACCGAGACCAGCCGTGAGAAGTACCTTCGCGACGCTCGATGGGACGAACCCGCTGTGGAGGTTCGGCCCGAGCGGTCTCACTATGACGATGAAGAAGTAGCTCTCGCCGATTATCAGCAGCCACGCCACGGTGATGACGACCATCAGGCCGTAGATCCTGCCCTGAATCATAGAGGCCACGTCATCGCCGAGGTCAGGACCGATAGTACGCAAGCATAGGCCGCGAGCGTCAGAATGCACCTCACGAGCTCCTTCTCGCCCATCGGCTCCCTCATCAGGATCATCCTCACCAGCGTAGTGGGCGCGCCTGAGCTCGCCGAGGCGTGGAGCTTCCCGTCATCTGCTAGGAACGTGGGCCGTGCGGCCATCTGCTTGTGCTCTACGAACCCCCTTATGCTGGACAGTATATAATAGGAATTGAGCACCGCCGGAATGACCGCGACCAGGGCCGCGACCTCGACCCCTCCAATTATCGCGAGCGTCGCGAATAGCGCTCCGAAGGTCAGGCTGCCGCTGTCTCCGTCGAATATCCTTGAGGGATACCTGTTGTAGTAGTAGAAGCAGAGCGCGGTCGCGGCGAGCGGAAGCACGGCGGCGAGCCTTGTGTAGTTGAATGCGGGCGTGTATGCGGCTCGGAACACGATCGCGATCATCAGGCCGATGCTTGCGATCACGGTGAACCCGGACAACTCTCCGTTGAACGCGTCGAGCATGTTGAACGCGTTCGAGGCGATTGGCATCGAAGCGACGATCAGGATAGCGAAGATGATGTAGTGGGTGCCGGTGGCGCCGACGAGCGGGAAGTAGAGCTGCGCGGTGTAGAGGCTCTGGTTCACGCTCTCCAGAAGGATTAGGGGCACGGCAGCGAGCGTCAGCAGCAGAGGCTTCACGACCCCACCCAGGCCGCGGAGATCGTCGTACAGACCAACGGCTCCTGCGACGAGGACCACACAGATCGCCGCGATCGGGATCGAGGACTCGTTTATCGCGTATATCGCCGCCTCACCGGCGACGATCGCGAGGATCAGGAGTGGGCCTGCAGGGCTGGGGACCTTGTTACCCTGCGGTTTGTGCACGTCGGTCGCAAGCCTTCCCTTTGAGGTGAGGAATCGCACGTACCTGGGCATCGACGCGAAGATGACGACGCACGGGACGACGAAGGCCACCGCGAAAAGAAACAGTGCCTCGACTGATGGAAGCAATCTCTTTCCACCTCCGTCGGAATCCTTGTCTTAAAGATTCTAACCAGCGCCCGTCCGGGCCTCCACGGTGCAGTCGTCGTCCTGCGACCCGACGGGCGCGGTCGTCACGGCTCGGGAGGCGTGCCGACCTTGGGGGCGATCTCGTTGAACGGCTGTCTGCTCTCCGGCCTTCCGTGTTCCCATGGCCTTCCCTCCAGAAAGAGCTCGGCGTGGACCATGGCGTGCAGCAGCGCCCTCTCGAACTCTGGACCATCTATCCTGTACTCTCTGTCCTTGAACTCCCCGCTCACCCAGATCTCTCCGCGCTCAGGGTGGAACTCCGCGCCCCTCGCGTCCTCGACCCCCCTGAAGAGCACGTGGTACTTCGGGAGTCGCCTCGGAAACCTCACACAGAGGTCGTCGAAGTGGAAGTTCATCAGCATCTCGTCGATGCGGATCACCCCGTCGAGGCCAAGCGCCCGCCATCTCGAGCACATGTACCCGACCGTCGCGGCCGCTCCAAAGAGGAACCCGAACTCGTGAACCCTCCAGTTGTAGAGCAAGGTCGGGATGAAGATCGGCTCGAGCGACAGGACGAACCAGAGGGAGGTCAGGATCAGGGTGGAGTAGATTATGGCGAACGAGTACCACCAGTGGCTGCTCAGGGGGCCGAGCCGTCTCGTGTCCTGTCCCGCGAGCCTAAGCAGGCCGAAGATCGAGAGAGCGAAGATGACACCCTGCCCCGTTATCGCTATGGCGGACGACCCCGAGCCGAACAGCCCTGTCGTATCATAGAACGCGTCCCACAGGACGACCGCGAACTCCCCGATCCCGATGCTCGCCGCTATGAAGAAGAAGGACAGCGCTCTTCGCTGAGAGACGGGGGTCCCGAAGAGCACGGGCGCGAAGAGCAGCACTATCCCGCCAAGCCCCCCGATCGTCCCCCACGAATCGAAGACGAACGGAGAGATCAGGGCGCCCGCAGGATGAGCGTTCAGGACGGCCAGGACCTGAGACCTCCCCATGGCGAGAGTGATGAGGTTGAGGACGATCAACGATACGAACGCGACGATAACCCAGATCAGGCCCGACTCGGAGAGCTCGGGGAAGCGTCTCTTGGCGCCCAAACCTATCGGATGCCCCTATCCAAGCCGGCCGCGCCGTGCTCGACCGCAGAGTATCTTCTCAACCACAAGGAGGCCGGCCAGACGTCCTGATGCTTGGTCATCAACGATTAAATATATCTATGGAATGGGTGTTAGCCGATTAGCTACCGATGAACATCAAGGATCTACGCGACGGAATGCGAACGGTCGAGGTCGAAGGAGAGATTGTGGACATTTCGTCTCCCCGCGAAGTCAGCCTGAGGACGGGAGGCCAGGCGAGGGTCGCAGACGCTACCCTGCGAGACGAGAGTGGCAGCATCAAGCTCTCACTCTGGGACGCCCAGATCGACTCGGTCACAAAGGGCGCCAAGGTGAAGGTCTCCAACGGCTACATAAACACATTCAGGGGCGAGAGACAGCTCAACATCGGACGGTACGGAAAGCTCGACATCGTCGAGAGCTGAACGGGCTCTCGCGTTCCTGAACGCGGGCCGAAAGGCGTATCTCATCCCGTTTCCCAATAGATCGGGTCTTCGCCTTTGGGAAGAACCGGCAGAGCGTACAGAAAGGTCAGGTCGAGATTCACCGACAAGCCCACCTCCTTCAGCTGGGTGATCGAAGGCCAGCTCGCTGCCTCGGGGTTGCCATCCTCGAAAGCCCAACTGAGATGGCTCGGGAGCCACGGGGTAGGCTCTGTCCTCACCCTCACCGAGTCTCCTCTGCCGAAGGAATGGCTAGATGAGACCAAGTTGCCGTCCAAACACGTCCAGATGTTCGACCACGCACCCCCGACACAGGAGAGCCTTGCGGAGTCGACACGGTACATCGCCTCCCAGATAAGGGATGGCCGAACCGTCGTCGTCCACTGCCTGGCAGGAGTCGGAAGGACGGGGAGCGTCCTCGCGGCCTACCTCATAGAACACGATGGAAAGACCGCGGACCAGGCTATCGCCCAAATCAGGAGCATCAGGCCGGGGTCGATCGAGGGTCCGCAAGAACCTGCGGTCCGCGAGTACGAGCGGAGACTCAAGCAAGCGAAGCGATAGCGGTGTACAGGAACCAGACACCGAACGCCACCAGGATCGCCCCGGAGGCATAGACCAGTATCGGATAGACCCTGCGGTACCTCGATACGCCTGCGTGCAGCAGGGTCGCGAAGAATAGCGTCCAGACCAGGATGCCCGTGAAGAAACCAACGATGATGCTCAAGCCGAAGCTTGAGATCATGCCCATCCCCACGGCTATCCACCACGCCAGCTGGAACGGGTTCGTAAGACCGATGGTCAGGCCCAGTAGATACGGGAACCTGCCTCCTCTCGCCGGGACGACCCCAGGCGGGTCGCTCGCTCTCCTGAGAGTCGAGTAGGCGAGGTAGAGCATGAACGCCCCTCCCACCACGAAGAGGATCTCCCTCACCTCCCCTGAGGCTATCAGAGCGGTCAATCCGAAGTAGGTCAGCGCAAAGAAGATGCCGTCGGCGGTCGTGGCGCCGAGGAGGGTGAGCCAACCGGCGAGCCAAGATCTGGTGACCTGATAGGCCGCTGCCGCGTTCACGGGTCCCGGGGGCGCGGCGATCGAGACGCCCAGCACCACGCCGCTCACGAAGACCTGCCAACCCGCCAGCAACACTGCTTCGAGCGATCCTGCAAGTATAACCTTTCGCGACCCGCCTCCCACAAGCCTTAAGAAACGGGTGCTCGCAGAACTGGTCGGCGGTGAAGCTCGCCATCAACCGCTCGCAACGAGGTTGTGGGCCAATAGCTTCTGCAAGAACAAAAAAAGCGAGCGGTAAAAGATGAAGTGGGACATACTCTATCTAGCTGCGGGCGCGGTCCTAGGGGTGACCATACGCTATCTGATAACGGGCGATAACCTCTTCGCCGGCAGCCTTCCCATCTCGGTCCTGATCGTGAACATCATAGGGAGCTTCATCCTCGGGGTGAGCTCTACCGCGGTCTCAAGCTTCGGGCTTGATCAGCGCTATACCCTCCTGATCGGGGTAGGATTCTGCGGGACGCTGACGACCATGTCGTCGTTCGCCCTCGAGACGGTAAACCTGTTCAGCGCGGGAAAGCTACTGATCGCTGGCCTTGACGTCTTGCTCAACGTGGGCGCCTCGATATTCGCCATCATCCTCGGCAGAGTTATCATCCTGGCCCTGGTCGGCGTGGTCTAGGTGGGATGAGATTGTCATCGGAGCCGGCCCCGGAGAAGAAGATGCTCAAGCTCACGGTCCGTGTGAGGGGGAGGGACTCGCACGAGGGAAAGCCCATCGCAGACCTGCTTCTCGCACTCTACAAGGACCGAGGTCTGTCCGGTGCGACGGTCCTCCAGGGCGTCAGGGGATTCGGGGTGCACGGTGTCTCGAGGGTGGACGTCCTCGGCTTGTCAATCAACCTTCCGCTCGTGATAGAGACGGTGGAGGAGCCCTCGAAGATCGAGGCGATACTCTCCGATGTCAAGACGATAGTGGGCGAGAACGGGCTGATCACATTGGAAGACGTAAAGGTCCCATGAGCCCGCGGCAAAAGCACAAAATCCATTCCTTCCGAATCACGGGCTCGTAAGTTGTTCCGAGGGATCTCGGCCTGACCTTCAGGATCGGGTTTGATGTTGGCGGCACCTTCACCGGCGTCGCGGCAACGCGCGCTCCGCTCCAGCCTCAGGTCAAAATAAAGCGGAGCGAAAAGAGAGGGAGCCCCGACGCTCGGCTTACTATCTTCTTTAGATCTCGCCGAGCTTCTTCATGTCGGCAAGCGAGAGGTCGACCGCGCTTTCGAGGAGCGCGAGCTCTGCCTTGCCCATCGGGAGTGAAGCGAACGCCGCGTGGAAAGCTGGCATGCTCACGCCGTGGGTAAGCATGAGTGCGTCGAACAGCCTGCCCTTCCTCTCGTCCGAGCTGGACGAGTCCTCGTAGTTCGTGACGGGAGTCTTCGAGAAGTGCATGAAGAAGATAGAGCCGATACCCGTGATCGAATGGGGCACGTGGTGCTCTGTAGCGAGCTTGTCCATTATCCTGCGGGCGTCGTTGCCCACGCTCTCAAGGTGCTCGTAGGCTGCGGGGGTCAGGACGCCAAGGGTCGCGAGACCCGCTGCCATCGTCACAGGGTGCGCGTTGAATGTGCCTGCCTGCATGATCGGCGCCTTGCCTATGAACGGGAACTCCGCTTTTGTGTATCCAAAGGACATCATCATCTTGTCCGGCCCCAGGAACGCTCCTACGGGGAAGCCCCCGCCGATTAT
>JAPCJS010000014.1 GCA_027886825.1 Nitrososphaerota archaeon | reverse complement strand
CTGGATCGGCTCTTGTCTGACATCACATTAGCGGAATCGCAAAAAGTAGTCGAGGCGGCTGTGAAGAAGGCAGCTGATCTGAAGACGTCGATGAACATTGCGGTCGTGGACGCAGGAGCGAACCTCAAGGGGTTCTGCCGGATGGATGGCGCGTGGCTGGGGTCGATCGATATCTCGATCAAGAAGGCGAAGACGGCAAGGTTCTTTGACATGAACTCCGGAGAGATCGGAAAGCTCTCACAGCCCGGAGGCCCGCTCTACAACATCGAGCATTCGAACGGCGGGCTCATCTCGTTCCCAGGCGGGGTGCCGCTCAGGAATGCTCGCGGAGAGGTCATCGGTGCGGTCGGAGTCAGCGGCAGCACGGTGGATAACGATCATGCGGTCGCCTCCGCCGGAGCCAAGGCGATCGCCTAGAGCCAGAGAAGGTACGCTGAAGGGGTGGATCTTGGAGACCCGCTCCTGAGCGGGCCTGCGATGGGCGTTTCTAATCCCGAATGTCTCGGATGGCGGTGCTTCACGCACCCTCAGGCTGACGGCCGCCCATCCATCCTTCGAGACCGCCCAACCACTGGCGACCTTGACCGATAGGATAGGGGGAAGCCCATCGGCGATGAGATCCCGCCTCGCTCCCGAATCCCTGCTGAAAAACAACTGTCCTGTCGAGGTCCCGACGTAGACCCCACGCGGATCCCCGTGATCTGTGTCCATGCCCTCCCTGTAGACCCTGTAGTACGAGCGCTTTGGGAGACCGGAACCGGAGGCGCGCCATCTTCTCCCTTCATCCTCAGAGGTCCACACATCGAACCAGTCGTCGAGTGGCAGACGGGCGGCGCCGGACTCCTCTGGGACGACAAAGATCCTTTTGGGGTCGCTTGAGTCGACGCCGATGGCGAAACCGAAACGCGAGGGCAGAGTGTTGGACACGTCGATCCACGTCTCTCCGTTGTCGTCGCTCCTGTAATCGCCGCAGTGGTTCTGCTGATAGATCACGTCTGGTCGCGAGGGATGTCGCACCAGATGGTGGGGGCACTGGCCGTACTCGGGATATTTGTCGGGTGCGAAATCAGCCAGTAGGTTCTTGTTGCGGAACGCCCAGCTCCTCCCGCCGTCGGTCGTCGTGAGAATCCCCACGGACGAAATCGCAACAGAGATCGTATCGCTGTCCCTCGGGTCGATGAGGAGGCTGTGGAGGCAGAGGCCACCGAATCCCGGCTGCCACTCAGATCTCGTATCCTGGTCGAACAGGGCCTTGTTGAGGGTCCAGCTGGTCCCCTGTCTTTGCTCTCGAACAGCGACGCCGGCTCCAACCCGCAGTAGATGTTGTCAGGCTCCTCCTCCACACCAGGCTCGATATGCCAGACTCTCTTTGCCGTCCAGTCCTACCCTTTCGGGAACCTCGGAGCCTTCACTCCCTTCTTCCAGCTCCTACCAAAGTCGTGGCTTTGCGATTCTGGGGCCGGTGAAGTCGTTGTTGACCGCGGCGAGCATCAGCTTGTTTCTGGGATCATAGGTGACGTGATAGGCAGGGACTCCTTTGAAGTGAGGCCCGGTGGTCCTCCAGCGCCTCCGTCCGTTACGGGACTCCAGCACGAACGCTCCTTTCTTCGTACCGATCATTATGAGGTCGCGAGAAGCCAGGGCCACCTAACCTCCAGCTACCGAGGGGAGGATGTAAATAACATCTTCATCCTTGAGCTTCGTACTTTCGGCACCAAGGTCTCTGATGCTCTCTTCGTTCACTAAGATGTTCACATAAGGTCGCGTGCGACAATGTTCGTCGAAAATCCGGTCCCTGATGTTCGGAAACATCTCGTCGAGCCGGGCCACGAGCTCTAGGACATCATGGATCCCCGCCTGGTTCTAATCCAAGCTCGACGTTCTTCCCAGGGCTGGCACTCAGGGTGGCGCCGAGGTTAACCTTGATTGCATCGTTCGAAGTAGATGACGTCGACGTTTGTCCGTCGTCCTCTGCTCTTACGGCGAGGGTCTGGTCGCAGACTCCCAAGGGGCCTGTCTGGGATGAGGCGATTAGGAGGTTGAGCGGCTTTCCATCGATGCTGTTGAGACGTGGGAGCAAAATCCTCTCTACCGCGCCAGCAGCTTCCTTCACTTTGGAGGCCATGTGAACGTGACATCATCTCGGGTACTATTATTAGACCATGCTCACCGTCGTTCATCTTGGACCACGGCCGATGTCGCCATCCTCATGGTTCATTCTAGCCGCAGCTGGATCCCGAGGCGCTTCGAGAGGTTGCGGAGGTCCTGGGCGACATAGAAGAAACCCATCCAGCTCCACTCGCCCCAGCGCCGGATCCCCTCCCGCTTCACCGCGTCGATGGCCTCCCTCCGGTTCTCCGGCTCCTTGCCGAAGAAGAGCAGCCCGAAGACGTCGACCGACCATGCGTCGATGGGGAACCCTGCGTGCGGGTTGATGATATCGGCGGCGTAATCGCCTATGCCCGGCAGCTCCATCAGCTTCTCCTTGGCGTTCTCCGGGGGCATCTTCATCACCTCCTGCATACCCGGAAAACCGGCAACAATCATCTTGGCCGACGCGACGATGTACTTGGCCCTGTAGCCCAGCTTGCACTCCTTGGCGAAGACGGCAGGGTCGAGCATCGCGATCCGCTCAGCGGTGGGCTGAAGCGTCACCCGCCTTCCGTCGAACTCTATCGTCTCGCCGTACCTCTCGTCTATCGCATCCATCATCTGGTAGCTCCTCTTTAGCCTCGCCATCTGGAGGCAGATGCTCAGAATCACGGAGTTGAAGAGGGAGGCAGACTGGGTGTCGTGCATCCCGTAGAGGTCCTCGACGACGTGCCTCAGTATCCCGTCCTTCATGGCGAACTCGTAGAATCCCTTCAGGTCCTGCTGCGCCCCCAGACAGGCGGCCAGCTGTCCATGCAGCATCTCCGAGTCTCGTTTGGAGATCTTGCGCCCGGAATAGACCCCGATCAGCACACGCGGATTCTCGACTGTGCCGCTGGACTGAATCTTGAGCCCGATGGGCCTACCGCCGAAGCGGATCCCAGTCCAGAGAGTATCTTCCTCGTAGACCTCTTCGGGTGTGAAAAGGTCCCAGCCCGCTGGCTTCCTCACCGTCAGCTTGAAGTCGAAGGGCGGGACGGGTTCGACCCTGAGCTGCGTCCTGCGCCTGAGTCTCACCGTGGGTTCTTCAGGGATATGCACCAAGTCCCGCCTCCTCAAAGTGCCTGTCAAAAGTAAAGGCTTCTTCTATCGAAAGCTCCTTCATCAGAGCGAAGCTGCTGCAGTCTGTAAGACTCCAGGATTTGCGGTCTGAGTGTCGGAGGATATCGAGCGCCTTTTCGAACATGCCTTCGTCTACCCAGTATACACGAACGCTATTGCTCTTTCTGATCTTGTCGATAAAAGCGATTGCAGCATCAAGACCTCGTCTTGATCGCAGCAGCGTGAGCGTCTCGTCCAATACATAATCGGTGGTCACCGAGATTCCGTACGTGCCAGATGCGAGCTGACCAAGAAACCGTCTCGCCGCGTCGTGATTGACGTCGTCCTCGACCTCTGCAGCATACCACGCGCTCGTGTCGACAAAGATCAGGTCCTTTCACCGTATAGAAGCTTATCGTGGTCCACCGACCCAAAATCCTTCTTGCCTGTGCCCCTTGAGGCTGGACTTCCGCTGAAGATTGGGTCATGATGATTCACATTACCTGTTATCGTCTCTCTTATCGCTTCTCTCAGGACCTCCTTGATCGTCTTTGAGTTCCTTCTTGCGTATTCTTCCAGAAGCTTATGCTCGGCCTCGCTCAAAGTAGTCTGAACCACTTTCATGTTACATCCAGCATGTAAGATGCTCCATGCGATAATAAGTCTTGCGACGCTACGCGCTTGCAGCCAGGAAAACAAGATTATTCTCATCCGATTTGGAGATCAAAAAGACGCGATGCGGAGCCCGCGTCTATCCATGTGCCAGCCGCAGCGTCAGACGACCTGAGGCGGGGGGTCCGTGGGCGGCGGCTGCCTGGTCTTTTTCGAGGGGTAGCGGGATGGTGAACGTCGCCCCGGCTCTTCTGTCACCTCCGGTTTTCTCCGCCCAGATCTCGCCGGCCTGCCTTCGACGTCGCTCTTTGCGACAAACAGGCCCAGTCCCTCGCGACGAACGCGGGACGGACGCCGGACCGAGCACCTAGAGGGTGGTCCTGCAGGTCAGCAACCTCCTCTTCCGGATGGTCGGTGATATCTCGGACTACTCTCCGAGCCTGCCCCTCTGCGTCTTGCCATATCTCTCGGTCTGACGCAGGGTCCTGCTGATGTCACCCTTTGCGCTCTTTCCTTGGATCTGCCCGCTCGGCCGCACGGGGCTCCTCGGGCGGACGCCTCGGACGGGTGCGGTCACGATCTCGTATGGGGACCCAGGCTTGCCGAGGCTCTCAGCGTGCGCGAGACAGACGGCCACCATTCTTGATTTTCCGCCAGCAGTCGACCTGATCGTGACCATGTCGTGCGCCGTTTCGTTCGTCTTGCCGTCTTCCTCCTGACAGAGGACGCAGAACCTTTCGCTTGCTCCCCCTTCGCTCTTGACTCGCGTTGGAGCTTCTTTGCCCAATTTACTATCGAAGAATAGAGAGGGATATCTTGCTTAAAGGGATATTGTAATCGGAGACCGACCGTTCTGCTAGGTTATCTCGAGATGGAGGGACCGCCAAACGTCTGGACATCCCCTTCCATCAGCTGTTGATAATGTCGATGGGTGGTCCAGAATTACCGGGTTGTAACAAAGTTCGCATGTAGACTGGGGTCGATGTAGGCGCGTAGAAACGGCAGTCTGTGTTGGTACAAACTAGATGCACTGCACCCCGTCTGCATCATTTTCCGGTTCAAGAGTCCCTGTATTGCACGTAGGACATGTCTGCCCGGATCCGTCGATTGTGGTCAAGTCCTCTCTGTGCGAGTCGAAATTCGGTAGTCAAATCTGAGGGCGGACGAGCATGTACCTCATGAGGTGAGTTCACTTTCCAGACCCTATCGATCGGACCGTTGAACTTGCATTCTTGTCCATCAGGAATCCCATGTTAAGAAATCGAAGAAGCGATTCGATAGAAGTGTTTACGGCGGATTTTTCCATGTCCGGCTTCTTGACAGTCAGAATCTTGGCCAGACAACTAGCAGAATCCAGACGACCGGGTTCGCCCGGTTTCTGGGCCCAGTTGTGCGGATCCAGGCGAAGGGAGGCCGCTACTTGGCGGCAGACCACACCGAAAGCTAAGAACAAGATCCGATTCCATGCTTCGTCTCTTTCTTCCTAGGACCCGCGAAATCGCATTTCCTTTATATCATGCAGACTTACCACGACAGTCAGAAATAACTTGGAAAGCTCCGACAGGTTGAGGCTTTCGCTGGAGAGGGCTTTCAGGTTTATCAAAGATAATCGCAACCCCGACGGGCTCTGGTCCGACTTTCTGACCTTGGCGGGGGAGAGTGTCTACTGGGTCTCGGGATACGTCGGATACGCGGCGAGTCTCAACCGAGCTCCCGGGCAAGAAGAGGAGTGGCTCCACGGAGTGGGTCTCGCAATCCTTGAGCACCAGGGCCGTGATGGGGGCTGGGGCTACGGACCGGGTGTCCCGTCCGATGCCGACTCGACATCCTGGTGCCTCCTCTTCCTCTCGAGGCTCGGGACCCAGAGTGAGGAGAGCCGCGAGAAGGCTCTGCTCTTCCTGTCGAAGCATCAGAGCCCGATCGACGGAGGGTTCAGGACCTACGCAAACCCCAGGGAGGTGGGCCGGTATATGATGCTGGACGGCAGCGTCTCGTTCGAGGGCTGGGCTTCCTCCCAGACCTGCGTCACGGCCGTAGCAACACGGGCTCTGATCGACGCAAAGTCCTCGTGGGGTATCGACGAGGCCCTGGATTACATAAGGAACAGTCAGACCCCTGAAGGCAACTGGAACTCCTACTGGTGGAGCGACGGGCTCTATGCGACCGTCAATTGCATGGAGGTCCTGGAGACTCGGCGAGCAGGCGGACGAGAAGCCGACGTCGTGCAGCTGGGAAGGGCGAACGCATGGATAGCGGGGGCTCAGCTGGCGGACGGGAGCTGGAGTCCCGATCCTGCCGCGAGCGAGGGCTCGCCGTTCTCGACTGCCCTGGCCCTAGGCGGGCTCTTGCAGGCGCCTGGACCGAGGGCCGCCGATAGGTCCGTCATTGGAAAGGGAGCGGAATGGCTTCTGACGCGTCAGGAGGCGGACGGCAGCTGGGGCGCCAATCATATTCTACGGATTCCCCATCCTTCGATGAAGGAGCCCTGGAAGCAGCCGTACTGGAACCGCGACGGGAAGGCGATAAACGCGGTCATCAAGGACCACAGGAGGCTGTACACGACCGCGACGGCACTTGCGGCGCTCTCAGAGTTTGACAAGTCCTCGGGGGATGAGATCCGGTGACGCCAGAGAGCCATCTCTCTAGCGGCAGCCACGCCGAGGCCAATCTCCTGGAGGCCGCCAAGAAGGCGTCCCATTTGCTCGAGCCGCATTCCTTGGGCGTCCTCCACAGAAATCCCTTGCTGGACGATGAGTGTCCCGAGGTCTCAGATGTCGATCTGCTCTCGTTCTGGGAAGGGGCGGAAGAATCGCCCGAGAGGATTACTGTCGAGGGTCCGCGAGGACGCGTCTTCGTGGACATCCTGTGGATCCCGGTCTCGGCCATGCTCGACCCCGCCGAGGCGGCGAGCTACAAGATCCTTCCCCATCTCCTCCTGGAGTCGGAGACGATCTGGATGCGGTCCGAGTCGATAAGGCCGCTGATCGAGAACATCAAGCTCAGGGCCTATGAGAAGGATGTGTGGGAGCGGAGGATCGGCCACCAGATCGGCTTCGGCGACGCCGCGCTCGAGGAAGCTCGGAAGAACCTGGATTTCCCCCCGGCGGCCCTCTTCTTCCTGCAGACGGCGCACTCATACTATGTGACGGCGCTGGCCGACTGCCTGAAACGGAGCACCATGAGTCTCTTGACCCGGCCCGTCATGAAGGTGCGGTCGATGGATCTCGAGACGAGGTGCGGACTGGGGGGGCTGCTAGAGGCCAACCTGCACTTGGACGGTGAACCCGCTCTCGCGGCGCTGAAGAGGGTCCACGAGGCTGTGAGCGCGAGGTGTGCCGACGGCCAGCCTCGAGGCGTCAGAGGGAGGACGCGCGGCCACTTTGCGTATACCGTCTCGCCCCTGGAACTCGAGTACAGAGTGTCGGTCGCCGAGGCCTTGATGAGGAGAGGGGACCGTGCGAACTCGAACTTCTACATCAGGTTCTGGGCATACTCCCTCTCGAGATGCCCCGTCGTGTTTGAAGAGTCCAGACAGGGCAGGAATCCATCCTTCTACGTCCCGTTCAGGGCCTTCAAAGAATCCGTCCAGGCCACATGCCCGGAGATTCTTGACGACATGCAGACGATACTAGGCGGGGACTTGAGCTTGAGCCAGGCCGAGGAGTCAATCGAGGGCACCGCCGCCTTCAGACGATTGGTTAGAGACCAGGTCACAGAGAGGGGCATCGCGGTCACCGCCTCCAGAGAGGGGTCGGCGGCTGCTGCGGGCGCAGACTAGCCGCACGTTTTCTCTCTAGAAGAGTCCGGGGACCTGCGGGATGCTCTTTACCGGGTACGTGTAGTACTGCCCGTCCTGTCCGTCGGAGCCCACTTGCGAGACTCCTCCCTTGTTGTTGTCCCCTGTGGCTGGACGACACTGGTCGCCGCCGGGTCCATCTTGAGAGACCAGCGCTGGCAGGCACGGCGGAAGGTTGGCCCCCGCCGGCCCCGACTTGCCGCCCTTTCCCGGATTCCCTGGGCTTCCGGGCTGTCCGCCTGAGCCTTTGGTGAGCGAGGGAATTATGTTGGCCAAGACCACGCCGCTGGTGTAGAACACCTTCACGGTGCCTCCGTTGCCTCCGTCTCCGCCATCGCCCCCGCACCCCGCGGTCCCGCCCATTCCCCCGTCACCACCCAGTCCAGGGCCCTGGTTGCAGGTGAGGGTCGGGACGCCCAGCCACGTCGTGTCCGTCCCCGGGACGGCCGTGGATCCCATCTGTGCGTCGCCCCCGAACTGACCGTTGCCGCCCTTCCCCCCAATGCCGCCCTGCTGACCCTTGAGGTCGAGGTTCAACTTCCCGTCTATCTCGGTGGTCCAAATCTCGACGACAGGGCCGTTGGCTCCGGTCAATCCCTTTCCTCCTCTCCCTCCCGACGCGCCGTTCCCGCCGTTCGCTGCCTTGGGATAGGGTCCGACCCAGTGTAGAGGGTCCAGGAGCAACGAGAAGCTCGGGGACGCTGTATCGGCAGGCGGCAGGGGTCCCTGGTTGAAGTTCGGGGTGCCGTCGGCGCCTGTGTTCGCCTGCGTCTCGGGGTCGAGTCCCAGGTCACCCAGCGGTAGCTCGTATTTGGGGAAATAGTCCCCGTCGAGGTTGTAGGTGATCTCGCCGGAGCCTCCGGCCAAGGTCATATCGATGACATTGGCCACTATCTTCAGGAGGCGCTGAGCCCCAAGGGGCGCGCCCGACTTTGGCTTGACCACGAGCTGTGCGTCAGGTCCCACGAACTCGAGCCTGCGGCAGAAGATGACATCGTCGGTGACGTCGGTGTTCCCGGTCACCGTGAATATCTCTTGCACTATCATGTCTACTCATCACCCTCTCTATCTAGCTCGGCAGCCCCGATATCTCATTCTGCCCCACATCTCCATCTAGGCCATTGCTCCCGGCATAGTCCGTCCCCCAGTTGGGGTCGACGTCGTTCATAGACAGCCCTGAGGGACCGTTCGACCCGGCATACTCGGCTCTCGCGGGACAAGGGTCGTTCTGGTCTCCCTGAGGGCCTCCGGCTCCGCCGTTCCCGGGCGCGCCAGGGTTACCCGGAGGCGCCCCCTTGCCCCCGTTCACTACGTACTTCCAGGTCTGTACCAAAGGAAGCGTTTGCTTCATCGCAAAGACCTTGACTATGCCCCCGTTCCCTCCCTTGCCTCCTCTGCCAGGAAAGCCGGCGTCGCCTCCCTTGCCTCCATTGCCTCCCTTTCCAGGCTCCCGGTCGCACTGATCTCCGTCGTACCATGAATCACTGGTCTGGGACGCGGCTCCCTTTTGGCCGGCACCACCCTGTCCTCCGTTTCCACCATTTCCTCCCTTTCCACCGTCCTGGCCCTTGAAATCCACCAGTATTGCATCCGGGAACGACTGATTCACCTTGCCGACGAATATCTCCAGCTCTGGGGCGTTGATGCCTGCGATGCCCTTCTGGCCTGTGTTTCCGGGTTGGCCATCCCCTCCATTGCTGGCCTGTGGGTAGGCACCCTCGCCACCGCTCGAGCCGCCATCAAAGCCGTTGGGCGCCGTGGTCAGTGTCGGCGGCGCAGGAGTCTCAGGGTCCAGGCCAGGCAGCCCGTCCAGGTCGTAGGTTATCTCCGCATGGTCTGCGATAGTGATCTCGCCTGCGATTATGGTGAGCGTGTTCGGAGCGTTCATGTTTTTCTCCGTGGGTGCGAGCACCAGCTGGCTGTTGCTCTCGAATTTCACCGTGTCTGCCTGGAGGATGACCTGGCTGTACCTCACGACTCCGGTGACCGTGAAGACCGTCATGCCTAGAGCCTCCCTCCCTTTGTGATATCCACAAGCGGGTTGATCTCATATTCGAGGTAGTTTCTAACGGAAACCCCGCCGAATCCAAAGCCCTCCACCCAGTGATCCACCATCCTCCTCACATCCTCCACCGAAGATGCCTCCGCGATAGCGATTCCGTGTGGGTGCGCCGACGCTGCCACCTCCCCCGGGACCGGTCGCGCAAATCGGGTAAACTCTTCCATCTGAACTATTCTGTAGATCTCGAGCCCGCTCCCCTTCATCGTGTGCCTCACATAGTTGAGGCCCTTCTCCAGCACATCGGGCCGCTCGGATATCTTCGCGAGCTCGTCCCGAGTCAGGTGCAGACTCCAGGTTATCAGATACTTCAGTGTAGTACTACGCACGGTTTCCTTAGCTTTCTCGACTGCCAACCTTTCAGCCACCTCTATTGCCTCGCCAGAGAATTTAAGGATGGAGGTGATTCCCAGAATTTGGGCGCACAAGCAGCCGCTGTAATCGTGCAGCCGCGAGAATTTCCGTCGGGCTGGATAATCGAGGAAGCCAACGGGCATCCGCCGCGATCCGAGCGACTGCGGTGACGCCTCACACCCGCTCATTCCATCGCCCTCCGACCTCGATGAGGCGACGCCAGGAGAGCCCCCCGGTTCAGCGGTGAGAGGCGGATGCTTATCTAAGGCGAGGAAGGTCAGGGGACGATTGAACTACACGGAGCCCTACATCCCGACCCCTGAGGACATCATAGCCCAGATGCTCACGGTGGCTTCCTTGAAGCAGGACGAGCTCGTGTACGATCTCGGCTCAGGTGACGGCAGGCTTGTGATCGCGGCCGCCAGAGACTTTGGGGCCAGGGTCGTAGGGGTCGAGCTCCGCATGCGCCTCGTGAAGGAGTGCCGGCGGAAGGTCAGGGAGATGGGGCTGTCCGACCGGGTGACCATAACGCACCGCAATTTCAAGAAGGTGAGCCTCAGGAAGGCCGACGTGCTCGCGCTCTACCTCTCCAGCTACACGCTCAACCTCCTGACCCCGAAGTTCATGAGGGAGCTGAGAGCGGGCGCCAGGGTCGTGAACTTTGACTACCCCGTTCTGGACTGGAAGCCCGTGAGAGAGCTCAAGGTCACACCATCGAGCTGGAAGGAACCGCATACGATCTACCTGTATGTGGTCTGAGCAGGGAGATTGAAGCGATGCGAGCCATAGTACACAGCATCCACTCGCAGGTCCCCGAGACCATCGCCGCGCTGAACCAGCGTTATGACTCTATCCTGAGTCTAGACTCTCATCTCGACGTCTCCCTGGGCGGCGACTATGGCGTCTACCCCGAAGGGCTTCGCACCATCGCGAAGAGGACGAGCGTGCACGCAGACCTGCGCGACGTGTCAGGAGGAGTCGCGGCTCTGAAGGCCCAGTCGCCCCCACGCGAATCTCATCCGGAGGTCATCGTTGCTATCCCCGAGAGGATGCTGGCGAGGCACGCCTCGGACGTCGAGCAGAGGCTCCCTCCGAACCTGAGGACGGCCGACCTGGCAGAGTCGATCTCCTCGGTCGTCGAGTTCCTGAGGACGACGGTCGGGATCGAGGTCTATGCGAGCCCCCCGAAGGGCCTTACCGCGCTGGTGCCGCGGATGCGCGTCTCCGGATCTTGGCTTCTCGACGTGGACGTGGACTATATGCGCGAGATGCAGGGGGAGTGCTACACCCAGATCAGGCGGACGGCGCCGGGGGTCCTGCAGTCTGTTTCGAACGTCGTCCGCTTCATCGCGGACTCCCGACCAGAGACGATCACGATATCGGAGGTCATGGTCTCGGCCATCCGGGACGAGGCGAGCAACTTCTCTGGTTTCAGGAGAGCCCTCAAGGCAATCGGCTACGAGATCGAGGAGCATGGGATATACCAGAACGATCAGGAGGTTCTGGACGGGATCGCGGTGTGCAGGGAGTTCTACGACAAGGTCTCGACGCGGCTAATGATCGCGCACATGGACGCGATGATGCGCGGGGAGCTCGGGGGCTTCGAGAGAGAAGAGAGGGCCGCGGCAAGAGCATTCTTCAGGAGCAGGGGTTACTCGGTCTGAGGCCCTCCGGAGGGCACTCCTAGTCTATGCCAAGCGCGTCCCTAAGGTCTATCTCGTGGTCCTGTTCCTCGACTATGATCTCCCTCAGCGTCTCGGAGAGAGCGAACTCTCCCGCCCGCTCTGCCTGTCGGATCCTCTCTCTGTAGTGCTGGATCGTGTCCCGCTCGGCTTGGAGGTCGATCTCGAGCATCTTCTTCGAATCGTCCGAGGTCTGCGCTGGCATCATCTTCACCGTCGGGCTTCCGCCGAGATAATCGATCTGCCTCGCGAGCTTCAGCGCGTGCGATAGCTCCTCGGAAGCGTGTGCCTTCAGCTGCTCTGCGATGTCGCCGAACTGGGCGCCTTTCAGAGACGCGCTGAACACGACATACTGGACGACAGCCTTGTACTCTCTCGCTAGATCCTCGTTGAGCGCATCCACGATCTCCTTGCGGAGAGCGGTCGAGGTACCGACCGCGTCCGCCGCTTCAGTAGATTTCTTTTCTGACGAAACCAATCCTATCACTCATCCGGGAAGACCCACTGTTTTATAACTTCGCACATTTCTTAGTGTGAAGAGTAACGGCCCAGGCTCCTGCCCCCACAGCAGATCCCCGGTCTAACCGTGAGGGCGCCCCGCTGCTAGCGAGGAGGAGGTTCATCGGATGAGAAAAGGTTAGAATGGTCTGACCGAAGGCGTCCACGAAAACGGGGTGGTTTCCAAGAGCAAACCCGGCGGGGGGTCGGACTCGGGACGGTCTCCGCTCATGCTGTCTGTGATAGGTGCCATAAACTGGGACATCAGCATCTTTGAGGAGCGTTTTGCGAGGGCGGGCGAAGAGGTGCCAGTAAAGCGGCTGGAGGAGTTCTCGGGCGGCAAGGGCGCGAACGTCGCTGTAGCCTCGGCGAGGGTGCTTGGCAGGGGGAGGGCAGCTTACATCGGGGCGCTAGGGGACGACGAGATAAGGGAGCTCCAGCTGGCCGCGCTAGCCGCGGAGGGTGTTGTCGTGGACGGGGTCGTGGAGGTCAGGGGATGCCAGTCGGGGCGCGCCTACATCCTGATCGACGCGCAGGGGCGCAAGACTATCCATACGCACTTCGGTGCCAACGAGAGGATAACGCCGCGCCACCTCCGCGAGGGAGGCTGTGCCGATGTTATCTCCAGGACAGGTACGATGATAGTCATGGACCCGCCAACCCCGGTGGCCCTGGCCGCGGCCCGGGCGGCGAGCAAGAGCGGTGCGAAGGTCATCTACAGCCCGGGCGTCCGGACGCAGGAGGGAGTGAAGACGCTCGAGACGGTAATGGAGATCTCCGACTTCCTCGTCGTGGACAGGATCGAGCTGATGAACCTCTACAAGGGTCACGATGAAGAGGAGGTCCTGGGCATCGTCAACGACAGGCACCCGCAGATGACGGTCGTCGCGACCCTGGGGTCTTCCGGATGCATCGTCGCCAGGGGCGGCTCGGTCAGCAGGGTTGCGGGCGTCGAGGTCTCGTCCCTCGGCAGAAAGGTGGTGAACACGACGGGGTGCGGAGATGCGTTCCTGGGGGTCTTCGCCAGCTATCTTCTCATGGGCCGCAGCCCGCTAGAGTCCGCGAGCTGGGCCAACCTTGCTGGCGCCCTGAAGGCGACCAGGCTGGAGACGAGGGGCAGTCCGAGCAGGAAGGAGCTCGAGCGCAGCATGCGGCTCGTGGAGACGGGCAGGCTCGGTGCCTTCGGCCTACGCAACGGAAGCTCCTGATACCGGAGTCGGCCTATCGCTTTCCGACGAGCCAGTCCAGGACTGCCGCTGCGCCGTAGAGCTTGTTCTCACCCTGCAGCCAGACTATCGAGTGCGGGCCTTCGAGGACCTCCTCGGTGATCTCCATCCCCCTGTGCGCGGGGAGGCAGTGCATTACACTGACGTCGCTCTTCGCAGCCTCGAGGAGCTTCGAGTTGATCTGGTAATCGCGGAAGGCGGTGAGCCTCCTCTCCTTCTCCGCCTCTTCTCCCATGCTGACCCAGACGTCCGTGTACAGGACGTCTGCGCCGCCGGCGGCCTCCGCCGGATCTGTGACGACCTCGACGATGCTACCAGATGACCTGGCCAGCTCCACGGCCCTCTTGAGGATCTGCTCGTTTGGACGGTAGTTCGGTGGGCAGCCGACGGAGATGTTCATCCCCGCGATCGAGGCGCCGAGCAGAAGCGAGTTGCAGACGTTGTCGCCGTCGCCGATGTACGCGATCTTGAGTCCCTTCAGCCTCCCCTTTGCCTCGTTGATCGTGAGAAGGTCCGCCACTATCTGCGTCGGGTGCTCCATGTCGCTCAGTGCGTTTATCGTCGAGACGCCCGAGAACTCGGCCAGCTGGTTCACCACGTCCTGCGAGTACACTCGGGCCACTATGGCGTCCAGGTAGTCCCCCAGTATCCTCGCCGTGTCTTTCACCGGCTCTCCCCGGCTCAGCTGCAGCTCGTTGGCGGAGAGATAGAGCGAGTGGCCTCCTAGCCTGATCGTGGCGACCTCGAAGCTCGTCCTGGTCCGTGTCGAGGGCTTCTCGAACAGGAGGCCGACGACCTTACCCCTCAGAGAGACGGTCTCCTCATGTGACTTGATCTTCCGTTTCAGCCTTCTGGCCCTCTTTAGCAGCGAGTCGAGGTCGGGGCCCGAGAGGTCCGCCATAGACAGTAGGCTTCTCATCTGGTGGGGCGCGCCTTCCATCCGCCTCGTATTTGAGATATGCCCTGAGAGGGAGTAGAAGACAGACAGACAGACAGACAGACAGACAGACAGACAGACAGACAGACAGAACGAACGAACGAACGAACGAACGAACGAACGAACGAACCCCACTAGCCCACTAGGGGAAGTGACTCTAGGGACTTGGTTATCGTCGCGTCGTCGGGCGCATAGTCCACCAGCGAGCCGCTCATCTTGTCCTCGTAGGCCTTCAGGTCAAGGAGGCCGTGGCCGCTCAGGTTGAAGAGGATGGTCTTCGCTTCGTTCTTCTCCTTGCACCTGAGGGCGATATCGATCGCGCCCCTGACTGCGTGGCTCGTCTCGGGTGCGACCACGATCCCCTCCGTCCTTGCGAATGTTATGGCGGCGTCCATGGCCTCATTCTGCGAGTAGGCGACGCTCTTCATGTACCCCTTGTCGATCAGCATAGACATTGAGGGGGCCTTGCCGTGGTACCGGAGGCCTCCTCCATGGATCGGCGGGCACTGGTAGGTGTGGCCGACCGTGTACATCTTGAAGAGAGGAGTCATCTCGCCCGTGTCGCCAAAGTCGTATCTATACTCGCCCCTCGTCGTGGACGGCACGGCCTTGGGCTCGACGGCGAGGAACTCGGCGTCGCTCTTGCCCTTGAGCTTCTCCCGCATGAACGGGTAGGCGAGACCGGCGTAGTTGCTTCCTCCGCCTATGCAACCGACGATGTAGTCGGGCTCGGCGTCGAACATCTTCATCTGCTCCACCGCCTCCTGGCCGATGATCGACTGGTGGAGGAGGACGTGATTGACGACGCTCCCGATCGCATACTTTGTGTTGTCGTGGGTGACGCAGTCCTCGATCGCCTCGCTTATGGCGATCCCCAGGCTCCCCGGATGGTTCGGGTCCTGCGCGAGGAACCTCTGGCCGACCTTCGTGGCGTTGCTGGGCGAGGCGTAGACGTTCGCCCCGTAGACCTCCATCAGCGTCTTGCGGTAGGGCTTCTGCAAAAAGGCGCTCCGTGTCATATAGACGGTGCAGTCGATGTCGAAGAGGGCGCAGGCCATGGCGAGGGCGCTCCCCCACTGGCCGGCACCGGTCTCCGTGGTGAGACGCTCGGTGCCCTCTTTGGAGTGATAGTAGGCCTGCGCGAGCGCGGTGTTCGGCTTGTGGCTGCCGGCAGGATTGAGATCCTCCCTCTTGTAGAAGATCTTCGCAGGGGTGCCCAGGGCGGCCTCGAGCCTCGTCGCACGGTAGAGTGGGGAAGGACGACCGAGGCGCAGGTACGCATCCCTCACGCCGTCCGGGATCGGGATGTATTCCTCAGTGGATACCTCCTGCATGACGCACTCCCTCGCGAAGAGACGGAAGAGCGGCTCGGGGGACATGGGCTTCATCGTGGCGGGGTCGAGGGGCGGCGGGAGAGGTTCGGGAAGATCGTGTTGGATGTTGTACCAGTTCTTCGGCAAATCGTCAGGGTCGAGCGTAACCTTGACTCGCATCTCGTAGGGGAAAACGGGCCGACCATATTTATGCGTTGGCGCGTCTCTCGTTGTGGAAGGTTGGAAGGTAGGTAGGCCGACCCCGCTCTCGGGAACCCGCTGGGCGCGACTATGTCGCATCCGGATGCACGCTCGATGCCTACCTAGGAGCTCACGCGAAACTTTAAGCGTTCTTCGTCTCGGCGCTCTGATTGTTGCAGCACAAGCCTGACGCGAGGGAGGACGTCTACTTCGTGCTCACCTCCTTCGCCCACGTCATAATCGCGGTCCTCTTCGGCTTTCTGCTCAACCCAGTGCACTTCCCGACCGTGCTGGTCTTCACGTTCGCGATCACCTCAAAGGCCTTCGCCCTCTTCGTGGGAGAGAACGAGAGGTTCTTCGTCCATCTCCGGTGGGCGTCGGTCCCACTGGCTGCGCTCTCGCTGGTCATCCTGCTCTTCCTGCCACCGATCGACGCGGTCCTGGGCGCTGCCGTGATGGTTCTGTATCTGAACTATCCCCGCCTGATCAAGGCCCGCGAGAAGTCCCCGCTCGACATCGCCTTCCACGGCCTAAGGTACGCCCTGCTGTTCTGGCTCGGATTCAACGGAGCTCTGACGATTGTGAGCGCGACGGGTGTCTTGGTAGTCTTCCTCTTCGGGGTGACGGGGGAGCTGCTGGTCGGCCTCAGGAACCAGGGGAAGTGGACCACCACGGCCTGGCGCCTCGGGACCACCAGTACCGTCAGGATAACGAACATCCTCACCTTCGTGCTCATGGTCCTCGCCTCTGCACTCTTCTCTCAGGAGGTGAACTTCCCTCTGTTCATCGCAGGGATCGCCGTCCCGATCCCCCTCCTTGTCGGCGTGGTCCTTGCTCTGTTCATAATGCGTCCCATCTCGCACAAGCGGAGCGTCCAAGCCCCTCTCGCGGTGAGGAGGCGAGAGGTATTGGTGATAGCGCTCGTCGCCCTGGTCCTAGTCTCCACCCCGCTGTTCACACGGGTCGACCTTGTGAAGACGCTACCCCATCCCAACTACACCATCACGGTGGGGATGCAGACCTTCGTGACTGGCGAGAACCCCTGGGAGGTCCAGTGGATAGTCTTCAACTACCATGATCCGAGGAACTTCTACTATGTGCTTCTGCACACCGACGGGACGCTCGAGCTAGCCAGCTACGTCAACGGAACAGCGCACACATACATGAAAACGGTCCAGACGGGCCTCTCCCCGTTCGTCTGGCACCAGTACCAGATAACAGTCGTCGACGGGCAGCTCACCGTCTCCATCGACGGCAAGCAGTACCTGACCTTTGCCGTGGAGGACCCGGGTGGGGAGGTCATGATATCGGAGTTCTTCCCCCATCAGAGCTTCTGGGTCGAGAGGGTGACGGAGCTCCAGGTCAGCACCGCGACGTAGCCGATTGTATCAGGTGCCGCTGCACCTTGCCTTCTTTTCTTTTTTTCTTTCTTCTCTGATTGTTTGCTCACTTATTGCCGCCACCTAGCCGGAGGCCCGTTCCGGTCCCAGCTCGTTCAACCGCTCGGACCTGGCGTCCAGGACAGCACTCAGTGGCCTGAGCTGGATGGCGCCGTCTCTGAAGGTCGCCATCGAGCCCATGGAGATGCACCGGGCCGCAAGCTCATCGAACCCGTGGCGGCGGCCCGCTTCGTCGACGTCGGCGATCTTCATCCTCGTCCTCGGATGGCTGGAGACGATGGAGCAGCAGTCCTTGTAGTCCAGGATGGAGGTCTCGTAGGTGCCGATCTGTCTGGCCAGCTGGACGATCTCGTCCTTGTCGTACCCGAGCAGGGGGCGCAGCGTGGGCAGCGAGCTTCCGCTGTCGATGCACGCGATGTTCTGAAGCGTCTGCGAGGCCACCTGTGCCAGGTTGTCGCCGGTGGAGATCGCGGGGAACTCGAGCCTGGAGGCCAGATTCTCCGCGACCATCCGCATGAACCGCCTGAAGACTATTGGTTCGTAGTCGGACGGCAGGTCGATCGTCTCGAGCTGGTACGGGCTGAACGGGATAAGGATAAGACGGGTCTCTTCCCCGCTCTGCGAGAGCTCGCGGACCAGCTCGCCTATCTTGCTCTGGACGATCGGCTCGGCGCTGGGTGCGACATAGAAGTGAAGGTAGACCGGTGTGCAGCCGCGCTTCATCATCAGCCAGGCCGCGACCGGCGAGTCGATCCCTCCCGAGAGGAGGTGCAGGACGCGACCGCTCACGCCCACGGGCAGTCCGCCCGGCCCCTTCAGGTGTTCTCGGTAGACGAGCGCCTCGTCGGAGATTATGTCGACGTAGAGTGTGACGTCTGGGAGCGAGAGGTTCACCTGGAGGCCCAGCCTCTCTATGATGTCCTCGCCGAGCTTGCGCGCCATCTCCTGTGAGCCCATCGGGAAGGACTTGTTCGGCCTCCGGACCCTCACCCTGAAGCTCGCCTCCTTTCGAGCGCCGGCCAGGACCCGGATGGAGGTCTCCAGGATCTCTGGGTAGGAGAGTGGAGCGCCTTCAACGTGCGCGAACCAGACGACCCCGAAGACCTTCGAGAGGCTCAGTTTCGCTGCTGGGACCCCCTCCTCGTCCAGGGAGACGAAGAAACGGTTGTCCACCATCCTGACCCGGACCCCGCCGATGGGGCTGAGGGCGGCGAGGATGTTCCTCCGCATGCTGGTCTCGAAGACCTGTCTGTTCCCGCCTTTGGTCCCAATCTCCCCGTAGTGGACCACAATCCGTGTGAGCAAAACTGCCCCGCGAAGGGCTGCAGGTATAAAAGGTGAAGAATCACGAGCGCACAGAACATCTTGGCTAGGAAAGGTCTTGGGAAGGTCGACCGCGACTTCTTGGGGAGGGTACTCTTCAGGAACACGGGGGCTGAGAACGCCGCGGTCGTGGTAGGGCCCGGGATGGGGCTCGACAACGCGGTCCTCTCCGTCGGGGCGGGCCGCGTGATGGTCGTCACAGCCGACCCGCTCTCGATGATCCCCTCGATCGGGATGGACGACTCGGCGTGGCTCACGGTCCACGAGCTAGCGTCCGACCTCGCCTCGAGCGCGGTCGCTCCGCAGTTCGCAGTCCTCGACTACAACCTGCCGCCCTCGCTCGGGCTGGACGACTTTGAGAGGTACGCGGTGGCCGTGAGCGACGAGTGCCGCAGGCTTGGCGTCTCCATCGTCGGAGGGCACACCGGCAGGTACCCCGGTTCGGACTATACGATCGTGGGCGGTGGGATGATGATAGCGCTGGCCGACGAGGGGGCTTACGTCACTCCGAAGATGATCCAGGAGGGCGACGAGATCGTGATGACCAAGGGGGCGGCGATCGAGGCGACCGCCGTTCTGGCCCTGGCTTTCCCGGAGACGACCGAGAAGAAGGTGGGCAGGAGGGCCGCACGACGGGCCGCCACGTACCTGCGCAGGTGCTCCACCGTGGAGGACGCCCTCGCCGCCAGCTCGGTCGGAGTGAGGTCGGAGGGGGTGACAGCGATGCACGACGCCACAGAGGGAGGGGTCCTGGGAGGCCTCTACGAGCTGGCGAAGACGAGCGGTCGGACCCTCCGCATCGAGAGGGAGAAGATCCACGTCTCGGAGGAGAGCAGCTCGGTGTGTGGCGCCTTCGGACTGGACCCCCTTGTGACGATAAGCGAAGGGACGCTCCTGATCGCCTGCCGGCCTGACCGGTTGCTCCAGGTCCTGGACCATCTGGCCGCCAAGAAGATCGAGGGGTTCGGGATCGGCAGGGTCCAGGGCAGGGGCCCGAAGCTCCTGGTCTCGGAGGGTGCCTCGACAAGGACGTACGTCCCCCCGAAGTTCGATCCATACTGGGAGGTCTACGCCGCAGGGGTGAAAGGAGGCTGGAGATGAACGTGGAAAATTGTTTTTCAAGCGGCAGAACCGAACGAAGCCCGTGAAGGGCAGGAGATCTTTCCATATCCCGGGTTCCAAGAGGCACTATCTCCCCGACCGTGAGTACCAGACCGAGCACATCCGCGTGGAGCTCAAGGTCGACCCCGAGGAGAAGACCATCGAGGGCAGCTGCTCTCTCACGATCGCTCCGCTAGTGGATGACCTCGCCGCTTTCCATCTCGATGCGTCCGAGATGCACGTGAAGGAGGTCAGGGTCGATGGCGCCGAGGCGCGCTTCGACCACGACGGGCGGAGGCTGACCGTGAGAGCAGGGGCGCCCCTGAGCTCCGGGTCGCACATGGTGACCGTGGAGTACTCTGCCAGCCCCACTCACGGCGTCTTCTTCGTCCATCCGGACGACAAGTACCCGAACAAACCGGTGCAGGTCTGGACCCAGTGCGAGTCCGAGGGCGCGAGGTTCTGGTTCCCGTGCCACGACCACCCCAACGATAAATCTACCTCCGAGATGGTCATCACCGTCCCGGAGGGATACAGCGTGATCTCGAACGGCAGGCTCCTCTCCCGGGAGGCAGCGGATGGCTGGACGACGTACCACTGGCACGAGGGAGCGCCCCACTCTACCTACCTCAACTCGTTCGTCGTGGGCAAGTTCGTTGAGGTTGATGATACGTCGGGGAAGGTCCCGCTGCAGTACTACGTACCCGAGGGGAAGCAGAAGGACACGATGAGGTACTTCGGGCAGACCCCCGAGATGATGAGGGTCTTCGAGGAGATCACCGGCATCGAGTACCCATACGAGAAGTACGCGCAGGTCGCCGTCCACGATTTCATCTACGGCGGTATGGAGAATATCAGCGCGACCACGCTCGTCGACAACCGATTCCCCGACGAGAGGACCGAGGCGGACTACTCGGCAAGGTACTCGCGCCCAGACAGGGACCACATCGAACTCGTCTCCCACGAGCTCGTGCACATGTGGTTCGGGGACCTCGTGACGTTGAGGCACTGGTCCCACGCCTGGCTGAACGAGGGCTTCGCCACGTACATGGAGGCCGTATATCACGAGAGGAAATACGGGCTCGACGAGTTCAGGCAGAATATGCACTTCAAGGCTCAGGCGCACTTCGAGGAGGACGAAGGGAGGTACCGGAGGGCGATCGTCGAGAACGACTATGTCTATGCGGACGACATCTTCGACACCTGCACCTACGAGAAGGCAGCGTGGATGATCCACCAGCTGAGAGGCATCCTAGGAGATGAGCCATTCTTCCGGGGGACGAGGGAATACTTGAAGAGGTTCGCCTACAAGAACGCGGAGACGAACGACTATCGGAGGGTGATGGAGGAGGTGAGCGGAGTCTCCCTGGAGCGATACTTTGAGCAGTCCTTCTTCAGAGGCGGCCACCCCGAGTTCGAGGTCGACTACTCTTGGGACGATAGGGGGAAGATCGCTGCGGTCTCTGTCAGGCAGGTCCAGCAGACAGACGAGCTGACCCCGCTCTTCGAGCTCCCGGTGGACGTCGTCTTCTACACTGCTCGCGGGCGCCTCGTGAAGCATGTCCGGGTCAAGGACGCGAGCGAGAGTTACCAGTTCGAGCTGGACTCTGAGCCCGAGATCGTGGAGTTCGACCCCGAGGGATGGCTCCTCAAGAAGGTGAGGTTCAAGAAGAGCCTCGCGCTCCTGAGAAACCAGCTCGCGTCGAGCGTCGACGTCCTGAGCAGGAGGAGGGCGGCCGATGACCTGGCCTCTTTCAAGGGCGCTGAGACCGTGGAGCTCCTCAAGGCGGCCGCGTCGAGGGAGCAGTACTGGTCGGTGAGGGCCGAGGCCGCCAGGTCGATGGGCAAGATAGGCGGAAATGATGCGCTCGAAGCGCTCCTCGACCTGGTCCATACCAGGCACAGGAGGGTGAGGCGGGCCGTGATAGCGGCGCTGGCCGAGTTCAAGGGCGACGCGAGGGCGAACGACGCGGTGAAGGGAGCCCTCTTCGGCGACGAGAGCCCGTACAACCAGTGCGAGGCCGCCCTCTCGATCGGGAAGATCGGGATGAAGGACGCGGTGCAGACGCTCGCCGAGGCTATGAAGATCGAGTCACCAGAGTACGGCGTCAGCGAGGCGTCGCTCGAGGCGCTCGGGTACACCAAGAGCAAGGAGGCCCGGGAGATGATCAGGGCCCACATCCCCTACGGAGAGCCCCTCCGGGTGCGGGTGGGGTCACTGAAGGGCTACGACAAGCTGGGGTCCCTCGAGCCGGAGGACGTCGAGGTCCTCAAGGAGATTGCCCTCAAGGACAGGGACTTTATCGTCAGGAGTCAGCTGATCGAGCTGGTGGCGGAACTGGGAGACAGGAGGTTCACCGAGACGCTGAGGAAGGTGGCGGAACTGGACGGCGACAACCGCAACAGAAGGAGGGCCGCCGAGGTCCTCGAGGCGCTCGCATCGGGAGACCCGGTTGCTGCGATCACCGGGCTCAGGGACGAGGTGGAGAAGCTAAAGGACGAAGGCAGGGAGATGAGGGACAGGCTCTCCAGGATGGAGCGCGTCTGACCGAAGGTTCAGACTAGATCCAGAAGCTCCGAGAGCGAGTCCATTATGTAGTCGCTCCCCTCGTTCCTAAGTCTCTCGTGAGAGTACCTTCCGGTGGTGACGGACGCGACCTTGACTCCCGCCGCTTTTGCGGCCTTGACGTCGATCACGCTGTCGCCGACGTAGACCACCTCCTCCTTTGGTAGACCCATCATCTCCACCGCCTCGAGGACGCCGTCCGGGCTCGGTTTCAGCTTCGACACGTCGTCCCGGCTCAGCGTGAAGTCAAAGCGCCTCAGGAGGTCGTGCTGCTTCAGCAGCCACTCCGAGGGCGCCCTCCCGCTGTTCGTGAGGGTGGCCAGCCTGACGTCCTTGGCCCTCAGACGGTCGAGCAGCTCCGTGGTCCCCGGTATCGGCTGCGCCAGGGCGTTCCAGTCCATCTCGACCTCATCGAGAGCAGCATTGAGGGCGGCCCTGAACAGCTCGAACTTTATCTTGACGCTGCCGCTCTCTACCTGTTCCCTCGCCCTGTCTATGATCTCCTGCGTGTGCAGGCTGGTGCCGTCCATGAAGGAGATATCGAACCCCATCCGGACTAGCTCCCGCGTCGTCGTCGACCTGAGCTTCTCCACGTCCACCTTGAGGCTGACCAGAGTACCGTCGACGTCGAATATGAGACCGCGGACCAACTAGATAACAACACCCACCTAGATCTTGTCTTTGGCGAAGAGGAGGAGGATCGCGACGCCTGCGATGCCGAGCGCGACGGCCAGTATCGCCAGGGCCTGCAGCGTCCCGGAATCGATCCCAAGCGGTGGAATGAGCATCGCTAGCGTATATCGCGCCTGCGGCCGACTTAAGTATTTCTGACCCGAGCTCGTGACATTCTTTTATCTTAGCGGTTCGCGGGCGAGTCAATGGAGAACGTCGATCTCCCAATAGGTCAGGTCCCCATAGAGAAGGACAAGCTGCAGATCTATGGGCTCTCATTCCAATTTCCGATCACCTCGAAGCTCGAGTTCAATCCGAAGTTCAAGAGGGACGCCGGGGACGTCGCCGTCAAGTCCCCGGACAAGGCGAACGTCTTCGTGTCCTGGGGTGACCTTGACAAGGTGATCAAGAAGGCCCCGACGATCCAGGACCACGCCAAGTTCAGCCTCGACAGGGTGAAGAAGTCTGTCCAGGGCAAGATGACCACGCTGGAGACCAAGGAGATCACGATCAACGGACACGACGCCGTCTTCAACCACGTGAAGATCGAGGTGCCCCGCAGAGGCCTCTTCGGCAAGGGGCAGATTCAGGACGTGAGGTCGGTCCACCTGCACTGCGATAGGACGAAGAGGTTTTTCGTCATCTACGCGACCGCGACCGAGGCGACCGCTCAGGCCCAGGCCAGCACGATGCAGGAGATAGTCGAGACGATGCAGTGCCACGGGATATAGACGAAGAGAGGCAGGCTCCGACGAGATCTGATTGGACCCGTCTGGCTCCCGGGAGGTCTGCGAAGGGGCGTCTCCGTTCATGACGAGATTTTCCTGAAGTGATTCCCCGTCTCAGTCTGGTTCGGAGGATGCATGCATACGTGCATACATGCATACCAGCACGACGCTTGTATCTCGCCCCATCGCCTTCGTCTGCGTCGATCCAGCGCTCGTGCCCGTCCTCGCCTGACGAAAAGAGGCGGCCCGGCCAGCGGGGAACAAGACAAACATAGAAATAACATGAATCGGCAGAAGGGTCCGAATGATCAAGGAGAACATGAAGGAACTTGCTCAGCTCTCTCTCAGGGAAGCGGGGAGGCTGGGGGCAGACTACGCCGAGGCTCGTGTGCACGGCGGGGTGGGTTCTGGGTTCCTGCTGAAGAACGGGGAGCCGCAGCCCTCGATGATGGGCGACAGCTTCGGGATAGGGATCAGGGTGCTCTGCGGCGGGGCGCTAGGGTTCAGCGCCACGAACATCATGGAGAAGAGGGCGATAAGGTCCCTGACCGCGAAGACCGTGAAGATGGCCAAGGCGTCGCAGGCCCTCGTGAAGAAGAAGGTCAAGCTCGACGGCTCGGGATCGGTGCGCGAGAAAATCAGCGCGCCGGAGCAGGAGAGGATCGAAGGCGCGGACGCTTCATGGCTGAAGTCGATCCTCGTCGAGATTGACAAGAGGGTGGAGGGCGGCAAGGGAGCGAAGATACCCAACCGGATATTAGTGGCGTCCTCGGAGGTCGACGAGAAGTACTACGTCAACAGCTACGGGGCCGAGACCGAGAGCCGCATTCCAAGGATACACTTCTTCGGCATCCTCACCGCGATCGAGGGCGGGCAGGTCGCCCAGAGGATGATCCAGCAGGGGGAGACGGGGGGGATGGAGGTGGTGAAGAGGCTGGACCTGATCTCCAAGGTCGAGGAGGAGGCGAGGATTCTCCGCGAGGTGATAGCGAGGGCGACCAAGCTGGAGGCAGGGGAGATGGACGTGATACTGAGCCCTGAGCTCTCAGGGATCGCCGCCCACGAGTCAGTGGGGCACCCGCAGGAGGCGGACAGGATCCTCGGCAGGGAGGGCGCGCAGGCGGGTGAGTCGTACCTGAAGAAGGACAGCATCGGCTTCAAGATAGGGAGCAAGGAGGCGAACATAAGCGACGACCCCAACATCCTCCACTCTAACGGGTACTGCCCGGTGGACGACGAGGGGGTGAGGGCGACGAAGAGGCTCCTGGTCGTCGAGGGCGTCATTACCGAGTTCCTGGAGAACAGGAGCACGTCGGCGGAGCTCCACATGAAGAACAACGGGGCGGCGAGGTCAGTGGGCTTCAACAGGGAGCCAATCATCAGGATGTCGAACACGTTCGTCGAGCCCGGTGACCACACGACAGAGGAGCTCGTCAAGGAGGTGAAGCACGGCATCTACTTCAAATCGTTCACAGAGTGGAACATAGACGACAAGAGGCTGAACCAGAGGTACGTGGGCCTCGAGGCCTACCGGATCAAGAACGGGCAGCTGGGGGAGATGGTGAAGGCCCCCGTCCTCGAGATAACGACCCCAGCACTCTGGGCAAGCGTGAGGGCCAGGGGCAAGAGGATTGAGTTCGAGGCGGCCGTCTGCGGCAAGGGAGACCCGATGCAGGGTGCCCCCGTGTGGACGGGAGGACCGGATACGCTGCTTGGCGGCGTGAGGATAGGCTCGAGGTGAGTGAGAGGATGATCTCCAGCGAACTCAACGAGCGCGGACTTAAGACTGCAATGAAGCTCGGGGTCGACGAGGCTGTGTTCCTCTCCGCATCCGGGAACGAGCAGATGGTGAGGTTCGCCAACGACTCTCTGACCGTCGCGAAGAAGACCGAGGAGAGCGTCGTCTCGGTCTACCTGGTCAAGAACGGCAGGAGGATAGTGGGCGGATCTTCCAACACGGACGAGCAGAGCCTGAACGCCTTCGTCGAGCGCCTCTACAAGACGATGCTCAACCTCTCGAAGGAGCCCGTGTACGCGCGGCTCCCCAAGAGACCCAACACATTCAGCAGGGGAGGTTTGTTCGACAAGAGGCTCGGAGAAGCGGAGAAGCAGGTTTCGGAGTTCGCCCACGAGGCGATCGACGCGGCGCACGCGGCGGGGGCGCGCCGGAGCGCGGGTTCGCTCGAGGCCTCGCTCGTCTCCACCCATATCCTCGCCTCCAACGGGACCGAGGGGCACGACACCGCCTCGAGCATCCTCCTGAACATCAGATCGTTCACAGAGAGGAACGCGAGTGGGCATGGCCTGTCATGCTCCTCGAGCCTG